>JAFGPC010000182.1 GCA_016926155.1 Sedimentisphaerales bacterium | reverse complement strand
ATTCTCACTATGGCTTCCCCTGTCGGAGAGACGGCCGAGCACAGACTCGCCATGATCAGCACTGTTATGATTCCACCCACCATTTTTTTCATCGAGCTGCCTCCCATATTTTCCCGTTCGTAAACGTACTTTCTTCCCTAACTATTCTGTCCCGGGTCAATAGAGAATCGACGCACACGAACGTCCTTGTTGTGGGCTGGAAAGGACTACGCCTCTTGCCCGTCTCTGCATATTGCAGGGGGCAAATTCGAGATGCACATCATCACCCTTTCGTTTTCTTCCCTCGTGTACCTAAGACAGTCATCCAGTTCCACATATTAATGAACCGCTGACTCCACCAACCTCTTATATACAAGGATAAGGGTGCCCTCATAAGTCTGTCAAGAAAAAAATATGTTTTTTTGTCTTTCTCCTACTTTTTATTATACCAATCTTAAGGGCTCCTGTAAGGGATCTGTTGTAAGGCTCGATTCCATATTTATTATTTCATTCCAACTCATTGAGGCGTAGTTATCGAAAATATGATCTACCATAGCAAACAGAACCTTTCGAAACCATCATGAATTGGAGAAGGATGTAAAATGCTTCTGCCTGCCTTGTCCCTGTAAATACAAATGGGTACAATTCTCAACGCGTTTCGTATTTGACAATAGAAATAGGGCGGATTTGTCATCCTATCACTGTCAAATATGATCTCGAGTCACATGGAAAAAACAAATAGAGAGTCGAAACGATAAGATCACAGTATTGTGGAGTATTCCATGACAGACAAACAACTGCTAAAACCGGACCCATATCTTCCGCAACTCCAAAGCAATCTCCGTAAAGTGATTTTTGGCAAGGATCAAAATCTGGACATGCTGATCATTGCATTATTGGCAGGCGGATCGGTCCTCATTGAGGATGTGCCCGGTGTCGGTAAGACCACGCTGGCCAAAGCCCTGGCCTGTAGTATTGATGCTCGGTTTTGTCGGGTACAGTTTACTCCGGACTTATTGCCCGCCGATGTCCTCGGCGCCAGCGTTTATAATCCCGTTACCGGTGAATTTACGTTTCGCAAGGGGCCGATCTTTTGTAATATTTTGTTGGCCGATGAAATTAATCGTGCTTCTCCCCGAACCCAGTCGGCCCTGCTGGAAGCCATGAACGAATCGCAAGCCACAATTGAGGGAATCCGATATCCTTTGCCAAAGCCCTTCATGGTTCTGGCCACACAAAATCCGATTGAATTTCACGGCACTTATCCTTTGCCTGAGGCCCAGTTGGATCGTTTTCTTCTTTGTTTGGAATTGGGATATCCGGATATCGATGTGGAGATTAACATCCTGCAAACGCACATTCATTGTCAACCCCTTGACGAATTAAGACCTGTGTTAAGCACGACGCAGGTTCAACAATTACAACATCAGGTGTCCAATGTGCATATCGATACAAGTCTTATGCAATACCTTCTGGAACTGGTCCATCGAACAAGAAGTGATCCACGACTTGAATTGGGAGTCAGTCCGCGCGGAGCGCTGATGCTTTCACGTGCTGCCCAGGCGACGGCGTTTCTCAAAGGGCGAAATTATGTCCTGCCGGACGATGTCCAGCAACTGGCTGGTCCCGTCCTGGCGCATCGTATCCTGCTTACTTCCAAGAGTCGTTATGAAGGCCTCACTCGGCAGGAGGTTATAACCGACAATATGAATCATATTAAAGTGCCTGTATGAAAACCAAGCCTGAATCCACAAGAAAATCCTCGTCATCGGTTTCCATTGCTCCGTGCTTAACCGATGCCGGCAGGATTCTTCTCGGCATGACCGTCGGCTCAGGCGCCATTTGTTTGTTTCTTCCGATCTTTGGAGTATGGACAACGTGTCTTCTACTGTTTGTTACTTCACTGATGATCGCCCTGATTTTTCGACCACATATAACAATAACCGGTCGCCTGCCCCATCGGGCCGTTGCAGGACAAACCCTGACGGTTCGGTATACTTTAACCAATCATGGACGGTTTTCGGCATTCGATCTTGCCTTGCGATGGATCGACCTTCCAATGGAAATTGAATATCTTGACACTGCCCGCTTTCTTCCTTGTATCCGACCAGGACAGTCTGTTGAGATGAAAGTCCGTCTTCATCCAACACGACGGGGTCAATATCAGTTTTTCGCACCGAGTTGTATCTCTACCTTCCCGTTCCATCTCTTCTGTTCTCGAGGTTCAGCCATGGCTCGGGAGTCTTTGCTTGTCGTTCCGGATTTTCGTCCCTTGGAATCTCTTGGCGTTTCCATTGCCCGTCGCTATCATCGAGGCGGCTTTCTGCCCGCCGGCCGCACCGGTGAATCGCCCGAATATGTCGGCAATCGTCCGTTCCGTCCGGGGGATGAACCCCGGAAAATCGACCCTCGCGCCTGGGCTCGATTGTCCACGCCGGTCGTAAAGGAATATCATGAGGAATACTTCGGCAATGTCGCCATTGTCTTGGATACAAACGTCATATTTCCGGGAAAAACGCAACCGATAAGTCAATCAAATCACGCCTTCGAAGCTGCCGTTAGTCTGACCGCCGCCGTAGCCCAAAACCTGTCCAGTCACGATAATATTGTTAACGTTCTGACAGCCGGCGACAAGGTATATGATCTGATGGTCGGTCGTCATATCAACCAATTTGATCGTATCCTGGAAGTATTGGCGGGAGTTGAGTTGTCTTTATATGCAGGATTTGACAGCCTACCACCAGCTTTGGTGGATGAATTGGCCAATACGTCAACGGTTGTATATATTCTTCTATACTGGGAGCCTTCTCGACAACAGTTTATTCAGCAAATCGCACAGAAGGGTTGTCGATCCATTGTTTTTGTTGTGAATTCACATTTGCCTGATATCTCACCCGCCGATCACCGATGGATTGATGTTTTGCAAAGAATCCCCGCCGAGCAAATACAATTTATCAGGGAGCAGCAGCCATGAAAACACAACGTTGGATGGCTGTAGTTCTTGTTGCTGTCGTATCGGCCTTGACTGCCCTGGCCGTGAATGGATGGCGGTTTGCCCTTATAATGGGACTCCTGGGATTGGTTGGAACACGAAGACGGCTGACCTGGGAGCTGCCACGCGTCCAACATTTAATTGCCGTTTTGCTTGTGGCCCTGATCTTCGCTGTTCAGTATCGGACACAGTTGGGCTTGAGCGCGGGCCAGGACTTGAATTGGATTGCCTTGACGGCATGGCAAACCTTTTCCCGGTTTGTTCTGTCGATTATGGTCCTGAGTTTGTTTCTGGGCAAGCCCTGTGTTAATCCTCTCTCTCTGGCGTTGTTTGTACCTGCAGCCGCCCTTTGTGCCGGGCAGATTTCGCTGATCTATGAAAATGAGCTTTTACATCGCATATTGGAAACAACCGGTGTATTGTTGGCGGTAGTCTATCTTGGCTTTCACAAAATCCCGTTTCCTTCGTTCACCGTTCGAGCCCTGAGCCTGCGTCGGGTAATTGCCGCTGCGGTGATGCTCTTGGTCCTGAACACCGGCTGGATTGCTGCAACGGTTATGTACAATAATCAGGATGTCGTTAATTTCCTTGGCGGTTTATTGGGGGGGCATAATCCTCAGATCGAAACCGATGGATCGATTGCGACTTCCGGTGGTTTTCACGGAAGCGGTAAACTGCATACACTTCTGGATATCCTTCTTGAAGATCAGGGAGATATTCTTCTTCGTGTGGAGTCCGAGGCAGCCCCCGGCTATCTTCGTACGGAAGTCTTTGAATATTTTTATCGTAATCAATGGCATCCTTCGACCCGATCCTATCGGATACGGCCGGAACCGGCCCCACTCACGACATTGAAATTGCCCGGTAGCGGAAACATTTTTCAACTCCGTTCATCTCAATCGGAAACCTGGCATCTGATGAATCTTTGGCCCAGTCCCGTATTGCAGGCCAAGCTGTTCACTCCCCTTGGCGCCACATGGCTGCAAATTCCGGCACCCTGGCTGATGATCAATAGTAACGGAGTATGTTACAACCCTCAGTTTCACGGTGGAATCAATTACGGGCTTGCAACCCCTGCAGATCTTTTGCCGGAGAGGATTGACCGGGCGTATTTGTATTCCTGCCTCCAGCTTCCACAATCGCTGGATTCTCGAATTGAAACTCTTGCACTGCTCCTTTTTTCTGAGTG
The DNA here is from genome assembly GCA_016926155.1 of Sedimentisphaerales bacterium. GTDB lineage: Bacteria > Planctomycetota > Phycisphaerae > Sedimentisphaerales > Anaerohalosphaeraceae > JAFGGE01. The sequence goes on along the minus strand of JAFGPC010000182.1, from coordinate 7,162 downwards.
TCGTACTTCCACTGAAAAAATAGCCTCCGTTCAATCCTATTTTCGTCGAAATTACGAGTATTCACTCAATATGAATATCCCTCAAAATACCGATGCATTAAATCATTTCCTGCTGGAGATGAAGACTGGTTACTGTGAATATTTTGCTACCGGCGCTGCGGTTCTCTTACGTCTTGGGGGAGTACCTACTCGATACGTCACAGGATTCCTGGTAAACGAGCAAGAGCCTTTTAATGAACTGTGGGTGGCCCGGGGCAGTGATGCTCATGCCTGGGTGGAAGCGTGGGACGATCAAAGCCGGCAATGGCTTATAGTGGAAGCGACTGTGCCATCTACGATCGACCCTATCGCTTACAGTAATGTGGATTACTTCCGAGAACATCTGGATTTTCGCCGACAGGAGTTGTGGTCGTTCTTTTATGAATTTGGTTTATTAGGTCCCTTCATCTGGTTCTTTCAAACAAGTCAGACTCTCCTCTGGTGGGCTTTAAGCCTGCCGGTGATTCTGGGGATTGCTTTGGTGGTTGTTATCTGGTTTCTGCGGCGGTTAAATCAGCGTTTTTATCCTTCAGATCCGTTCGCCGAGGAGCCGCCGGATCAACAACAGTGCCATCGAATGCTGCAGAAAATGGATTCCTATGTGCAGCAACTTGGTTTTCATCGGGAGAAAGCCGAAACTCTGCATCAGTTCACCCGACGACTTGAGACAAACAACAACAGTCTTGTTGCCAATTGGATACCGCAATGGTATATACTCTATGCGGAAACACGCTATTGCCGGCAACCTCTCCCGCTATATATGGAACGATTGCAATCCGAATTGCAGCAAATCGCAGAACAAAAGGAATAACTTTACTCCAGGTGAACTACTCCTCGGCGTTTGTCGGCTTCCAGGCTGGCCTTCTTGACCACATCATAAAGATATCGACACCCCCGGACCTTGATGAATTCAAAATCAGGATCGGACTCATCCCGGCTTTTCAATTGGATCGTCCCGATGCCGAGGAGACGATCCCAGATAGAACGTTCCATTTTTAAATCGATCACTCGAAACATATCCAGGTTGTCCATCTTGCGATGTAGAAGACCGCGCCCCCATTCAATCCGGTCGACCGTCACTTCATAATAGATACTCTTGAGTACGGCGGTTTTAAACAATAAGAGCAACAGCGTCATCCCTCCGACAATTGTTGCCACGTCTTTGATCCGTGCTTCGACGGTTAGCATCTGTTGTTCGGTTATTTGAAGACCGGGAATTTGCAGAAACAGATTTCCAACAGGGTATATCAGAAGAATTCCGCAAATCACGATCACTCCTGCTCCAACCCAGAGTGTGCGTCCCAGCGCAAACGCGGAAGGCTTACCCCAGTAGAGAACTTCATCTTCCTGGTCCGTAGCGTTCTTCTCTTCCTCAGGTTCCTCTCGGGCATTTTCGGGCGAGGGATATGGTTCGGTCGGTTCAGGTGCACCGTGCTTACGGTCCCCATATAGAAATTCCCCACAAAAACGGCATTTAACCGCTGCCGCTTGAATCAGTTCGGCACAGAACGGACATCGTTTGGCTGTTGTTCGCTTTCGAACGGTTTCTGTCGTCATTTCTAGTTCCGATAACATGAATGGGAACACCCGGGATCGTTGTTCCATCACACTATCGGTATCGGCCGGAAACCGTATAAACCAATACTTTTTCAGGCGTAGAGGCGAAAGGAATCCCCAATGTCAATTCTCTTGTTCGCTGCTGTTCCAATTCGGTGGATTGACGCCCCAAAGGTGCTTGACAAAGAAATCCCGTCGTTTCCGTAATCCGTAGCTGCCCCCGTCGGTATGCCCCGTTCCGGGCAGGACAACCAGTTCGAATTCCTTTCCGGCCTTGATTAGTGCGTTGGCCAGGCGATATGTGGACTCGGGTGGGACATTACGGTCCAACTCCCCGACAAACAGCATCAAATGTCCCTGGAGTTTATGGGCATTTGTAATATTGGACTGTTCTTCGTAATGCGGCCCGACCGGATACCCCATCCACTGCTCGTTCCACGAAGCCTTGTCCATCCGGTTGTCATGGCAGCCGCAGGAGGAAACGGCCACGTCGTAAAATTCCGGATGCGACAGCACAGCGCCGGTGCTGGATTGCCCCCCTGCGCTGGTGCCGTAAATCCCCACCCGTGAAGTATCCATATAGGTATACTTTTCTGCGGCCGCCTGAATCCATAATATCCGGTCCGGTAAACCGGCATCTCCGACATTTTTATAACATACATCATGAAATGCTTTACCGCGATGGTTGGTCCCCATCCCATCAATTTGAACGACAATGAAACCCAGTTCTGAAATCAGTTGGGCGGAGTAGAAATTATTCCAGTCTTTTGGCACAAAGGATCCATGCGGTCCGGCGTAAATCTGTTCGATGATCGGAATCTTTTTAGACTCGTTGAGTTTCATCGGACGATGGATAATCCCGTAGATATCAGTTTTACCATCGCGTCCCTTGGCCACAAAGGGTTCAGGATGTCTCCAGCCCATTTCATATAAGGCAGATGCATCGGCTTTCTCCAGTTCACAAAGCAATTCACCTGTATCGGCCCGTCGTAGTTCATGTACAGGCGGCAAATCCACGCGGGAATACGTGTCGATCAGGACTTTCTTGTCAGGCGAATACTGAGTCTGATGCGTTCCATTGCCTGGCGTCAGACATACCAACCCTGTCCCATCGAAGTGGATTCGATAATAATGCAGGAAATACGGATCCTGTCCGGGCTCCTTGCCGCAGGCCTGAAACACAATCGTTCGGTTCTGTTCATTGATATCGTCAATACCGCCAATCCGCCGCACAACCCACGATCCACTGGTAATCTGGTGCTTCAGCTTGCCTTCCCTGCTGTCGTATAAATACAGATGCATCCAGCCGTCCCGCTCTGAAGGCCAGACGACCTCATTACTTTCTTCCAGATAGGCCGGCCGGACGCCGCCCCACCATTCGTTGATAAAGGTCTCGCTTTTTTCGTCAATGATCGTCTGTATTTTTCCTGTCTCCACAAACACGCGCAGGACTCGTAAACGCTGATGTCCCCGGTCGGTTTTGTGATAAGTAAAGCTCAAATTATCTCTGGCCCATCGCAGCCGAGGAGGTCCCTGAAAATCAATCGCTTCAGCGTCCACCCGAATCTGCTCCTTCGTCTCTACGGAGAACACACTCATCTCGTATGAGGTCATCGTGTCCCCGGGCAGATCGTACTGGTGGGAATGAAAAACAGCCCTCCCGCCCTCATTGGGAGACGATTCGATCAGATACACCATCCCGTTTGTTCCCGGTATCGTACGATAGGCCACAATCCACCTGGAATCCGGCGACCACATTGCGGAGGAATAATATTGCCCCTGTTTGCCGTCATGGCTCAGACGAAACTCGCGATCATCCTCCGTCGAACGAAGAAACAAATTGTGATCCTTGAAAGCCGTCTCCCATTTTTCATCGGGTGATTTTTCCTGCTGGCCCTCCGGCCGTCTTCGCTGTCGGGGTGCCCTTTCGGTTTCATCCTGGTCGGCATTTTCTTCTTCAAGTGGTTTGCATTCATACGTTGTCAGGTCACATGTCCAGCGGGGTTTTTCGATCTCAAACTCGATGCTTTTGCCGTCCTCACTGAACCGGATGGCCGTGAACGGCAGTGTCCTGGCTGTGTACTTGTTGCCAGTTTGCTCGCTCAGTGACTGTGCCAGTTTTTCATGATCGAATGCTTCCTGCCGTGTACCTTTTTCACACTCGACAAGAATAAACTCCCGTCCATCCCGAAGGTCATTGCGATACCAGAATTTGCGATTTTCATCGAACCAGTGCGGCTCAATCGTCGTCTTATAAACCAGATCCTTGACCTTATCCCGCAAGGCGTCGGCCCGCTCGTAGTCCGCTTTGCGAATCTTGCCCCACGATAGTGGACCGCACAGAAACACCCCCACCAGAAGTGCACAACCGAATCGCATTCTCATCTTTTCACCTCTCGTCCGAGCTATAAGAACAGAAACATACTTTCTATCATACAAAAAAGACCGATGCAACTCAACTCGTTTGTCTGATCGTGGATTGACTTAAGAATGCATATTTGAAGGTATGATCGTTCCGGAACTATACATCTTCGCGGACAATTTTTGCCCCGACGCCATTGAGTTTTTCCTCGATATGCTCATACCCTCGATCGATGTGATAGACACGGTTGATGAGAGTTTTTCCCCGCGCCGCGCAGCCGGCCAATACCAGCGCTGCCGAGGCTCGCAAATCCGAGGCCATTACCGGCGCTGCGATCAATTCCTTAACCCCCGCTACAATCGCGCTGGGCCCTTCCTTGCGGATATTGGCCGCCATTCGATTCAATTCGGCCACATGCATGAACCGGTCGGGAAAAATCTTTTCTGTAATCACGCTGTTGCCTTCAGCCAGAGCCAGCATTGCCATGAACTGGGCCTGCAGATCCGTTGGAAATCCCGGATAGGGCTGTGTCGTCAGATCCGCCGGTATCAAGTCCCCTTCCCGGGTCACGATGCATCCATCTTCGGTCGGTTCAATCCTGGCTCCGATATGCTCCAGGTAATCGACAACGGCCAGCATATTGTCGAGCTGGCAGTTTTGCAGTCGCACCCTTCCTTCTGTCATGGAGGCGGCTACCATAAACGTTCCTGCCTCGATCCGATCCCCGATCACGGTATAATCAGCCGGTTGAAGTGTAGACACCCCCTCGATTACCAGTCTTGGCGATCCCATTCCGCTGATCCTGGCTCCCATCGCATTCAAAAAATGGGCCAGATCGACGATCTCCGGCTCGCACGCCGCAGACTCGATCACCGTCCGTCCCTGCGCCAGCACCGCCGCGGATAACACGTTGGCCGTACCCAGCACCGTGGAGCCAAAGGGCCCGCCCAGAAAGATTTGTTTGCCCCGCAAGCCTCCTTTGGGCGCTGTCGCCACGATATATCCGTTTTCCAGGTGAATCTCGGCCCCCAGCTCCCGCAGGCCTCGGACGTGAATATCCACCGGGCGATCCCCGATCGCGCAACCGCCCGGCATCGATACTTCCGCCCGCCCGCAACGTGCCAACAGAGGTCCCAGAATACAGATCCCCGCCCGCATCTTTCGCACAATATCGTATTCGCCCACCGGATGGTCAATCACCGTCGTATCGATGTGCACATCCCCGTTAATCCGCTCGACCTTGGCCCCCAGGCTGGCCAGTAATTGACGCAGCACGGCAATATCGGCCAGACGCGGCACCTGCCGAATGATGGATTGCCCCGGCGCAAGTATTGCCGCGGCCATGATCGGTAAGGCGGCGTTTTTCGATCCACTGACTGTGATCGTTCCCTCCAGCCGGACGGGACCTTCAATCTCAAATACATCCATGCTTATTCCCTTGCAATGCTCACATTAATCTAATACAAACAGGCCTCGGTTGCAAGCGGTTAACAAAAACGAATCTTGTAAGGCTGAACCGGAAATGGAGTTTCTCGAGACAATCGGGATAAATCTGGATAAGATTATCGCCGCCCTCGGTACAGTCCTTTTTGCCGTCTGGCTGGTTCCCCAGCAGGGCCCTTTCAAACTCCGTAACAGCCCGGTCCGTCCCAATCGGTTTCCTGTCATAGTGCCGTTTATTCTGTTCGGCGTCTGGCTGCTTGGGGAAAGTCTCCTTTTCAAGCTCCTGGACCATTTTCTTGTCGATTCCGATCCGGCTTGCAGCCTGTTTATCCGCTATCTGGCGCTGAACCTGGAACGGGTGATATGGTGTATTGTTCTGCTGCTTCTGGCGGGGTGGGGATTTATACGCGGGATCAGAGGCCTGGGCCTGCGCTGGCGAACCATCCCTCACGACCTGGGTATGGCTGTCGTCAATCTGCTGGCTGCCTATCCCCTGATCTTCATCGGGGCTGCTGTCGTCGTCTTTGTCGGTCAGCAGGTCACCGGACCGGAGTTTGAGTTTCAGGAGAATCAGGCTCTCACCGACATGCAGCAAACCGGACAGATGCCGATATATATCCTTATAAATATGGTTGTCCTGTCGGTTCTGGTGGTGCCTGTCTTCGAAGAATTGTTCTTCCGCGGTATTTTTCAGTCCACGGTGACCTTTCTGACCGGCCGGCCCTGGCTGTCGATCCTGATTACCTCCATCCCCTTTACGATCCTCCACCCACCGATGCATATTCCCGCGCTGTTTGTCCTGAGTGTCTGCATGGGCTATGCCTACGAAAAAAGCGGATCGCTGCTGCGCCCGATCTTTATTCACATGCTCTTCAATGGTATCACCGTTGCCAGCATGCTCCTGTCGCAATCGGTTTCCTGAGCCGGTGTGCGGTCATACAAAGGATGTATGGTGTTATTAATGTCTTAATGGGATTTCGTTTTTATTCCTGATGCCACATCCACTGTTCGGAGAGGATGGCCAGGTCGTACAGGTCCACGAATCCGTTCTGATTCAGATCGGGGAAAGCGGGGGCAGGTAAACTCACGCCGGCAGGTGGAACGATATCGGTGGCTGTTTTTCCCGCCAGCCAGTTGGATGTAAGCAGGGATAAATCCCCGATCCCCACGGTATCGTCATGGTCCAGGTCCGCGATGTTGCCCATCGGATTGGAGGACATGCCGGCCTGGGGCGTGCCGCCATAGGCGCCTATATTGATCCGGCCGCCGTGGGGCCAGAGCTCGTTCTGCCAGCCGGGATCGGCCGGATCGCCCGCATCGATACAGGGACTGGTTACATCGTCATACACCCATTCCTGTGCTACCGGGTTCCAACGACCGTATTCGCTTTTTAGTTGATAAAACGATACCCAGTGGTCATCGCTCGGGTTCTGCGGGGTGTCATTAACATCGACAAATCCCGAGTCGGCAAACAATGGATCGTAATCGATGTTTCCGTTTGTCCCATCCGCTCCCGGATAGCAACTATACGTCGGCATCGAGCTATGATATAGCTGAATACCATAAGAGCAATAGCGACACTTGTTGTCGGTGATAATACAATTAACAATCTCCGCTGTGCATTGATATAAACCCCCTCCTTTATCCCATTCTGCGGTATTGCCCACAATTGTGCAATTACGAATCACGCCATCACAGCCAGCTAAGCCCCCTCCAAAATTCCATGAAAGGTTGTCGGAAATAATGCAATTTTCAATTCGT
>JAFGPC010000181.1 GCA_016926155.1 Sedimentisphaerales bacterium | reverse complement strand
TGGGACGTCTGATGCGTCGGGAGGCGTGCCGTCTTCACTTGGGCAAGGCCAAATGCAAGTACGCCGTCTCCGACGGGGCGGCGTGGATCGAGAGGCAATACCGAATTCCGTTGCCGATGCTGGACGAACACATTCTGGATTATTACCACCTTCAGGAACACGTGCTGTCCGCCGGCCAGGTGCTGTACGGCAAAGGAACATCCAAGGCCCACGCCTGGATCGAGGATATGATGGGGTACGTGTGGAACCAGGGATCGCTGGTGATGCTGGATCGGCTGGGATCGTATCTGCGTCGGCATCGGAGCGGGCCGAAGCACGAGGCGTTGAAGTCCTTGCATCAGTTCGTCGCCAAACGGATCGCGATGACGGATTATCCGACGTTCCGGGCCAAGGGATACGATTGCGGTTCGGGGCCGACGGAATCCTGCTGCGGAACCTTAACCCGCCGGCTGAAGGGGCCGGGCATGCGCTGGGATAAAGACAACGCCGAATCCATGATGGCCTTGGCGGCCTTGCGTCACAGCAATTTATGGAACACCTACTGGAACTCCAAACACGCCGCCTAACCCAAGCCAGGATTTGTTGTCGCACACCGTAGGCACAATGCTCTAGAATCGACTTGACGATAACCGAAAAACCTGCGATAAGTATCGGTCTGAAACGCGCCCGTAGCTCAATGGATAGAGCGCTTGCCTCCGGAGCAAGAGGTTAGAGGTTCGAGTCCTCTCGGGCGTATCGCAAGCCCTTGCAAAATAAGAACTTGCAAGGGTTTATTTTTTGTCTGAAAAAGTGCGGGACACCTTGCGGGGGTGCATGCTATGATATCGGGCATGGCCAAATCACTTACCAAGGATCAACTGAATACGAGGTAGTGTCCAGAATATTTCGCACATTTGTTAACGGGTAATCATTGGCTTGGTCTTCCTGGCGTTGCTTGGGCGGAGGGAGGCCCGGAGGGCCGACCGGAGCACAAGTAACGCAGCGCGTGTTATCAGCCGGCCAACGCAGCCGACTCGTCTTTATCCTGCTCTTTCAATCGATCCATATTCATGTATCGTCGCAGGCCCCACTTCGTACCTGCGATGTGTCTCAGCCGGGCCGCCACCAGCATCAAGGCACTGCGGCCATCTGGAAAGCTCCCCACCACACGCGTTCGACGGCGTATCTCACGCATGATCCGCTCCAGCGGATTGTTCGTCCGAAGGCTCCGCCAGTGCTCCGGCGGGAAGTGCATATACCGCAGCGTCTCTTCATAGCCTTCTCGCACCGTTTTGGCAGCCTTGCCCAGACGCATTGACTCCAGCTTCTGGGCCACAGCTTCGGCTTTGACCAAGGCCGCCTCGCCGTCCTCCTGGGCGTGAATCGCCTTGAGCATCGCGGCGACCTCTTTGACTTTCGCCTTTGGTACGTCACTGAACACATTGCGATACCAATGCACCACGCAACGCTGCCAGCGGGCCTCCGGATAGAACTCCGCCAAGGATTCCACCAGCCCGAGGCACTTGTCCGAGACGATCAACTCGACGCCCTGCAAACCACGCTCTTTCAAATGCCGAAGGAACTTCGTCCAGCCGGCCTTGTCTTCCTTCGCACCTTCACATACGCCCAAAATATCGCGGAATCCTTCATGATTTACACCGACAGCCACCAACACCGCCACGTCGCGAACCTCACCGCCCCAGCTACGCTTCAACGCGATACCATCCAGGTAGACGTAAGGAGGTTTGCCCTGAATCGGAGCGTTCCGCCACTCTTCGATTCGATCATAAATCTTCTGGTTCAACTCGCTGACCGTGCTCGGCTTAACCCGCGTGCCCCACAAGGCCTGCGTGATATCCTCCACGCGACGAACCGACACCCCGGCCAGGTACATCTCCATCAACGCTTCTTCCACCGAACTCTCGCGACGCTGATACCGCTTGATAATCTCCGTCTCAAACGGCAAGCTCCGAAGCTTCGGCATCTTCAACTCCACCTCCCCGGCCTTCGTGTGCAACGTCCGCGTGTAATGCCCAGCCCGCGTGTCCGCCCGCTCCGGACTGCATAACGTCCCGCCTGGCACAACCGATCCGCTTCCGCCTCCAGCAGGCCGTTGAGGGTCTCCTCCACACTCTGTCGAACCATTTGGCCCAGATGGTCCTGAATCTTCGCTTCATCAATCTTGAGAATTCGGGGATAATCTTCCGAGGAAATCTCTGAATCCGTTCGCGTCTTCGACTTGTCTTCCACTGGTTCCGTGGTACGATATTCCATGTGTAGCTCCTTCTGTTCTGATCTGATTGGAAATCACTACAACTCCAAATTCGACCAGACCAAGGACTACCCGTCTATCCAAATGTGCGAAACTTATCGTACGTTATCTCTGCTTCAGTATTTTCGAAGATTGAGTAACCACTACCATCTCATCTGTAAAGAGTATAATCTAAAAATACATGAACGTGATTATTGAAGGAAGAATAGGAATCATAATAGTGGCAGTTCTGCTAGACATGTTCCACCTTGTAATTCTCGTGTTACTATTTCCTATTCACATGTAATTAAAAAATTTACAATAACAATTAAGTATGTATGAACTTTGACGCCTGGATGGAGGGAATACCACAAAGCGATCATTTACTTGAATATTATTTATTGTTTTCATTATTGCCGTTTTCAATCTCGGAACATCTATCATTCCTTTTTTAATTTGATCACAAAAGAAAAACTGATGCTGTGGATACAAGAATGTTCCCGGCGAAAGACTCTGTGCTTTTGAGGGAAATGATATTGTCTTATTGAGGTCATCCCATACAATTATTAATGATGGCACATTAAACGCTGCAGCAACATTGGCTCCTCCAGAAGTTCCACCACAGAAATAATCAACAACTGAAAATAATGCAATGTACTGTCTTGTTGTAAGATTTTCATATACGTAGGCTTTACTATAAACAGCCTCTGAACCCCATCCTGTTTTTTCTTCAATATTTTCACCAAGTGACACACTTGCAACTTCGCGAACATATTGTTCAGGCTTAGTTATTACAGGCTGAATAATGGTACAGAGGTCTGCCCAATTATAACCGATGGTCTCCCAGTCTATATCGCCTAATCTTTCTTTATCTGACAACAGGCGTGTCGATAGGAGACATACAGGTTTTCCTTTGGGCCAATACTGCTTTTGTTCTTTTGCCCAAGCGTATTCCTCATCAGATAAATAGATTTCAGGCTTTGGTCTGGTACTAACACATACTCCCAAACCCTGTTGTAGCCTTTGAATAACATGTCCATTTCCTCCACGCAAATATCGTTTGAGCTGGTTTGGGTACTGAGTTACAAAACCTGCAACATAAGGATTATTGGCGAAGACAAGTCGGGTACTTGAGTGATCAACAACAAATACTTGTTTTCTGAGCTCTACATTCAATTGTCGGGGAATCGTAGTTGTGCACAATACATCTCCAAGGTGGGAAGCGCTTAGAAGCCCTAATACTACTGTATCGCTTGCATCATTTTCTGTGTCTGTATTTCGAAACATATAATATGACAATTGCTTTTATTCAAACATCAAGAGGACAAGCCGGATCTGCATTATGATTCTATTTCACCATAGTGCTTACAATATTACGGAACACATATCATTTAATACATATTTCCGACCATTCTATAATTCACCTGATAAACAGCTTTTCATGAAGACCAAGCCGTTTATTTTGTACGGAAGAATAAAAATATTCCAGATACTCCTGTGCCATTCTCTGGCTTGTTAAGTACATTTTAGCAAACTTATATGCATTTTTTGCCAGCTTATTACGTAAGGCTGAATTCTCATATATCAATCGCATTGCAGCCGCAAATTCTTTATTAGAATTTGCCAACAGTCCGGTACGGCCGTTGGAGATTATCTCTGGAACACCGCCGACTGGTTTTGTAATAACCGGGACACGAGAAAGCATTGCTTCGGGAATAACAAGGGGCAAACCTTCTTCCTTCGACGGAAGAGCAAGAGCATCAAGAGCCTGGTAGACATTTCCTACGTTGGCTTGTAGTCCAATATGATATATTTTATTTTTATGCTTATTCTTTGTCTGATATTCCTGCAATATCTTCATTTCAGGACCACTTCCGGCAACTACAATCTTAATAGGTACATTATCCAGCATTTGTACAGCATCTATCAGGTCGGAGAATCCTTTCTCAGGAGAAAGACGCCCCACATAACCTATCAAGAAATCGTCATCTGAGAATCCCCATCTTGTTCTGGTTTCAGTGCGCGTCTCGGAAGGAACCAGTCGTTCTATATTTATTCCATTCCAGATCGTTTTTACTGCCGTTGGATTAAGACCATAGGCATTAACCAAAGAAGATCGTATATTTTCACTGACGCAAATACACCCATCTATAGATTTATTATTCTTTTTTGCTAGGCGCATATTATGCCAATGACTGCTGTTATGTATCTGTTGGAATATACACATATTCGGACATGCGATTTTTAATATTCTGGTTATATTTGGCAAATTAGTATAAGATAAGCAAATGTCCGGATTGAAATGCTGCCCAATTGAATATAACCATTTTTGGACATTCATCCCTCGATTTTCCATAGCGTCATAAATAGTACATTTAGCACAAATACTTAGTCGATGGCATAGCTTGGTCACGAGATCATTTTTCTTTTGAGAGTATATCTCTGGATAGGCGACAAGAACATGAACACCATAATAAGCCAATGCTTCACAGAGATCCACAGTATGAACAAATGCTCCATTGAATGATGGTGTAATTATGTTGTAAAGAAGACGCAACGGTCTTGCAACCCAATCAGGATTCTTATTGTCATTCAATATACCGGTGGAAAGTTTGTCGCATAGTCTAATGCGATCAATGATATTAGATGTTTTCACCATATATTGACTCTGCAAGGAACAAAACGGTGGATTTTAAAGATCAAATATAACTTGAACTTAATATTATTGTCTGTATTAACGGTGCATTCGAGCTTGAATTGTTTTTGCAACATCATCAATAATTTGTTCTTCTCGAAGCAGGTCTGCTATTATTTGCGCGATTTCATGAAGATTGCTTTTATCCAACATCACTGTTATTGTCATTGATATTTTATTGTCCTGTTTTGTCATATTATTCTCCTTTGTTAAATTATTGCTTTTATTCCATAAGACCTGATAGAGTTTGCTAAAGGATGACGATTAGCAACAACAACATTAAACTATTTTTGCGAATTTAATCTTTCTGAAGAAGTGGTCGGGAATGTTTTGATTTATTAATCAATTATTTGCATATGCTGCTAAGACATGCATTATCGAGGGAATATTATTACAATGCATTATCATATGCATAATGATATTATGGCCATAATTAGTTTAGCCTTAAAATATCATAGCCTTCCCATTGGTGGGGGAACAAATACGACAGTCATCATTCCTGTGTAGCCTCCCTCTGATGAGAGCGTCGCCCCTTATGTTTATTCTGATAAATAATTGCGTAGTCGAACTTTTATTCGATCGCGTTTATATCGCAGCAGGATAAGATTACCCAACGCAAAAATTAATTTGAATGCCTATTAGCCTTATCATCTTTTCTCTTGAATGGCTTTGTTGTGGGGCATCTTCTTAACTGCAATGTCAAAGGCCGTCGCTTTTTCCAAATGTTTCCAATCACCAAGGGAAACATCAACTACTTCTGTTTCCCAATCAGGAATCGTTACACACCTTCCGGAATTGGAAAAACAGGCGTTTTCTTTGGCGAGAACATTTCCGTTGCGATCGAGAAGACGAATTGTTGCTGTAAACCCGGCTTGCGGATACGACCAAAATCCTAGTTCCATTTTTGCGAAAAGCTTATCTTTACTTTTGAAGAATTCAATCCAGGGAATCGGATCTTCGGGGTAATGTTTTTTTCTCATATGATTTTTAAGATAAAGCAGAATCGGCTCGCCATAACTTATTTCACCCTGTAATTCGTTATCCTGTTCGTTTGCCGGTGTTATTTTCCTTGCGATGGTTTCGGCTTCACTCCATTTCCCTGAAGCCATAAACGCACGAACTTTGTCTCCCCGGCTCTTCGGTTTCCATCCCAATTGTTGTAGGGCAACAAACGCAGCACATCTTGGACCTCTCGAATGATCCGTTAGCAAAGGAATCAATACTTCCACAGTTCGAGTGTCACCCAATTCCCCAAGTGATTTCGCCGCATTGGTGCGAACATAGGCAAAGGGGTCTTTGGTAGCTTTGCTCAGAGCTTCCAGAAGAGTAATTCCCGACGTCCCAGTGCTTTCCAGCAAGGCTTTAGCGGATGCAGAACGATCTTTATCGGTTGCTTCTTTAAGTTCGGCGGTAATCGCATCCCGTAGAAATTCGCTTGATTTGCATCGAATAGTTATATTTTCGAGTTCCAAGGAGTCGATTAAAGCTGCGAGTACGCGCTTGTCATTTATATCCTGAAGTCGTCGGGCGGCATAATAACGGACACATCCATCCGTATCGGAAAGGAAAATGATTACTATATCACGAGCATCCTCGGAATCCACATTACGATATCCCAACACGGCCGTTATACGATATTCAGATTTTTTGCTTTTCCGCAATTCATCAAGAAACACCAATGCCTGAGGCGTTCCCAACTTCCCCAGTCCTTGAGCAACACCGTGCGCAATTCTTGTATTATTGCTTCGAAGGGCCTCTCGTAAGGCTCGCTGGGCTGGTTGGTTTCCAATCTGACATAATGCCTTTGCAACAGAGTTCGAGCTAGTGAAATACGGCCGGTCTCTATACATCCAATCCACCAGAGGTTTTACCGCCCGTGGATCTCCAGATTGCCCGAGTGCTTCTATAAAATAGTGTGAATAAGGCTTAAAAGATGCATCTGCCTTTTCAACTTCGGCAATAAGGCGTTGAATTACGCGCGGATCTTTCAACGTAAGCAATTTCTTTGCCGCCGGAGGATTTGACTTTCGGGATACTTTTATTTCTGCGATCAATTGATCCAGTTGTTCCTCAGATATTCGCGTTTCTTCTGAGGGTTTTGTTTCTGACCCATTACTCTTTATCTTAACGGAAGAGATGGAAGGTTCCTTCTTGCGCAAACTCTTGTCGGTATCGCAAGATGGTATCTTTTCTGGATCGGCCTGGCTTACACCAGTCATAATCGAAATGATTATTACGAGAAATGTAACCTTTGAATACGCTTTCCCCGTCATTTTCCCGATTTGCGAGTTCATCATTTAGACTCCTTCATAATTGGGGCATACCCATAATGTGGGGCATACCCATAATGATACCACCCATTTTTAATGACGTATTATGACATGAAGGGAAAGCAATGTCAATTATTTTTGAAAGACATTATACACTAATGAATACTGCAGTAAATATCAACTGGATTACGTCTGTAGTATTTTCGGCAACAGGTTTCGCTTGTTCGCATATGTGGGTATTCCTATTCATGGGTTTACACCCGTGATATTGCAAATGAATAGTAATAGATTCCTCCGGGCAAGCCCGGGGTACTTACCACCACAGCCGCTAGAGCAACTGACCTGAATCTTGGCTTTTATGCCTATAACAAATTAACATCAAGACCCAGGAGCCGCCGACGGTAAAACCGTCGGCGGCTGCATTCATCCACGGGTAACCCGTGGTCTTCTGTAAGGAACGAATAAGTGCTGGGGGAAATTTAATTTCCCCCAGCCCAATCGCATACTACAATATACTTTTTATAAGAATCCACAGTAATATATTATTCTTCAGGATCTTTTCCGTATACAACCAAACAATCGAAATTTGTACCTGGAGGACCAACGCATTCTGTAAAATTCGTCGTTGTGAAACAAAGAAATCCAGTTGCGTCGCCTACATGTCCACAATCAAAATCATCAAGAGCTTCACATTTGAAAGGAGTGTCTCCGCCCGCAGTACATTTAAACATATGGTTGCAATGAAAATCACCAGGATCAACATCTGTTCCTCCGCCAGGTTCATTGCCAGGGATATTATACATGTCAGTCTCTCCACACGGAACAACAGTATCTGCTCCCGCCTTACATGAAAATACATCTCCCTTACAATCAAAGCTTCCTTCATCATTATATCCACAATCGAAAACGTGGCTACCAGCACAATTGAAATCATCTGTACATTCGAACGCAGGTTCAAGGCTTGAGATACAACGAAAATCGATAACTACTCCTCCATTACAACTGAAACCCTTTGTTGCATCACATTTGAAGGGATTTCCCCCAGGTGGTGCAGTGCAATCGTGGACCATCAAACTAGGGCAACCTACGGAAGAAGTTGTTCCAGTACAATCATAGGTAGGACTACTTCCAGAATCGCAGTCTGAATAATGACTGCTAACATTCCTACAATCCCAATCAGGATAAGGACCATAAGGGGGACTGAGAAAACCGCATGTTGTGAAGGGGGAGGTCGTACATTCATACGGGGGAGAAGTAGAGCAACTCGGCGCCGAACCAGACGCAAGGACAAGATTGCTTTCAATTGATAAACGGCCTATTTTTTGTATCACACTGTCAGCGATCTGGTCTAATTGCGAAAGCTCATCTAATCGGGACAATATTTTGCTTGCTAAATTATCAACGTCATTTTGAGCCATGATTCTTTCTCCTATAGTCAATAATCGTGTGTCAACACTAATCGATTGCTGAGGTTGAACAATCCGCCGGAGCGTCCTTCGCAAGGAGGATTCGAGCACGTTCTTTCAATCGCACAGCGATATGGGCAAAAGCACAGTCAAGTTTACTGGGGATCAAACAAGTTCTGTTTTCTTCATAATTAGTGGCTGGACATCCCCCGCAACATTCATCTGCAATATCACAATTCCGACACTGTTCCCTTCGTTTTACGGAATTGTCCAGGAGATCCCAGCGATTCAGGGGAAGAGAGTAGCCAGACCAAATATCGCCAAGTTTTGTCTTTTCATGTTCATTGAATGCGCCTAATATTTTCGCGCAACCATAAAGACTGCCATCTGTCGCAATGCATATTCGGCCTCGTCCTGCGCCACATCCCCATACATTCTTATATTTTCCTTTCTCAGACAATAAATCGTCCTCAAACAGGGACATGCGAAAAGGTGCTTTATTTTTCTGCATCTCCGCATATAGATCAATTACTTGATACATCTGCTCCTCGTAGCTGGTCAGTTGCTTTGATGACCAATCAATTCCAGTGGCAGGTCCTACCAAAAACTGATTGATTCCCTTTTGATGCAGATGAACGATGTTGTCATGAATTCGATCCGCGCAATCCGGATGTACAGTCATCCTTGTTCCTTGCCATAGCTGATAAGTTTTCATTACCTGCATCATTCGCATTACTGTTTCATATGAACTATCACCATTTTGCATAGGCCTGTACAAGTCATGGGTATTCTTATCGCCATCAATACTTAACAGATATTTGATATTGTTTTCTTTTAAATACTTTAATCGTTGTAGGTTAAAAAGTGTGCCATTAGTTGTCATGCCGAAAGATGGTTGTTTATCTGACTGTTTCGCAAGTTCCTGTGCATGGCTAACAACCTCCACGAGACAATCCCAATTGAGAAGCGGCTCGCCTCCAAAAAATAGGAAAGAGACCATTTTGGAATTTCGAGAATGATGAAACATGAAATCAACGGCATCTCTTGCCACATCCAAAGACATGTGCTGCCCATCATGCTTGTCCTTGACAAAGCAATATTCGCACCGGTGGTTGCAACCATCCGTGAGCATGAGGTCAACATGCACGGGTCGAGGCAACTTTCTTTCGAGAAGACGGCTGGCAACTCGATCGGTTAACGAATTCTGTGATAAATTTGTTTTCATTGGAATACCCTTCGCTTTGTATAATTAAAAGTGGCTTGAAATATTCGCCATTTAGTGAGAAGCCGTTTTGCAATGTTTATAGCATAATAATGTTATGTTGCTTTCTAATGTTGAGGGATGCAATCTCAAATAAGAATGGTGGCTATGCATGCATTATTTCATGGATAGGATTGCCGTATTCGATATGGGGATTATTTAAAATCACTTTTGATATTTACAACCAAGGATATCGCACATATTAACGAGATATTGTCCGTAACTCATATTTTCGCTGAGCGGAAATAATTCATTCGAATTTGCGAAATGTTGCAATAATAATTTCCATCCATTTATGCTCATATTCATAGAGAAGCAATATTTCCAAATCATGAAATCAACTAATCTATATCCTGCGTCAACGGTATCGCCAAGAGGTTTTGTAATATCACCATCGCAAAAAGTAACGGCATTCGTCTTATAAAAATACCCCGGATAACCTTGTTTGACTTTTATCCCTCGCAACATACAATCTACGGCATAACTACTGTTAAAAAGGACCACATGATCGCAATTCCTTATGCAACTATGATCGTAATATCCAGAAGCACATCCATACTTGTCCGCAATTCTTTTTATATTAAGCGCTATTTGTCCTTTGTTATACGGATGTAATTTTACCAACAAATACTTCCCGTAATAACGGCAAGTATTTTCAAGAAATATCCACCATTTCTTTTCCGATGCGACTGCAGTAATTGATCTATCGCTTGGATTTTGAGACGCAAATACTACACCTTCCCAGTCCAATTCTATTTTTGGTTGTTTGTATTTACTCGTTGGAAGGGGTGCCGCATCAATAAGATATTTTGCATGACAAGGTGGTTTATATGCGTGAATTATCCGATATGCATCCGCACTGTTTAATGAACTTAATTGATAGCATCCGGTAGTATCAATATGCATTGCATCCCAGAAAAAACCTGTTTCAGAAACAGCATATTTTCCACTCGAAGGAGGATACCCCCAAGCTAATACCCAAGAATCCTGGTGATCTGGTCTATATTCTGATCGAGGATAAAATCGCTCCCCATCACATATTACAGGAGAAATGCTGCTAACCTGTGGCATCGCCAAAAGATAATTATCTATATATATATTCATGCTACTGTGATTATTATCTGATTATGGTAAAAGCTGACGTACTTCCCATATGTACGTCCACGGGTTCACATTCGTGGGACTACGATAATATAATAGATTCCACCATGCGAACTCTTGGTTTTCTGTATTGAACAAATAAACACCCTAATATATTAGGTCATTCTGACGTGTGGCTTTCCGTCGTTGAACGTTAAATCCCCTTAAAATCCAATGCGAGCACACCTTGGTCCCGCCTGTTACAGAGGCCGCTTTTTCGATTTGTTTATCGCTGACCTATTCAAAATATTCCGCGGAAGTGTTCGCCTTGAGGGCGATAACTCTTCCACTATAAAGTAAGACAGGTATTCGGCCAAAATGGCAACCTCTATATTTGTATTTTCATCATTTATTCTAAAAATACTTCAGATCGAGTTTCTTGGAACCAGAACAATTGAAATAGAAAATGATTACATGCTTATCATATGTTTTCTATTTCCGACATTTACATAAATCATCGGCCTATGGAATATCTTGTTATGGCATAACGGACGGCAAGGTATCCGAACGTTGCCATGAATGAAGCGACGATCAAACTACCCAACCATAACGGGGACAGGATATCCTCAGCTAATGATCGCATTAGATGCAATTTATCGGTCAGGCTTCCTCGTGTTATCAGACGGCCGAAGGATTCACAGAATATCTTCGGCTTGTAGTCCCTTCGCAGCAACCAGCAACCAAGGCCGTAATTGAACAAAAATATCGGTATGGACGTAATGGCATTCGTGATCCATACGAACGATACGCTCAATGCCTTATTGGCACGAAGGATCACGGCCAGGCTGCCGGCCAGGAGCATCTGCAGGCCTGGAATCGGCAGGAAGGCGATAAAAGTGCCGATCGCGACACCCAGTGAGACCTGATGAGGCGAACCGTCGGCGGTAAGGATGCGACGGACAATCCTTTTCATTTTATATCATTTTCCATTCTCTTGAATTCTTCCATATGCCCGAGAACATTGTTCGCATATTCATCCCGCCGCTTTTGGCTTTTGTTGATTCCTATGTGGAGATACGCCATTCTTCGATAGTTGCATGTGAGTAATGCTTCTTGGTCGTACCGAAGTGCGTACCCCGAGATCGCCGCCCACGCCTTTACGGAATTGGAACAGTTCTCAAGCGTAAATTCGTATCCCGGGGTATTGGGCACAATTCCATACATCACAAGTCCCTCTTCCCAGTACGTTCTTGTGATCTGCCATGGCCCAAGTTCTCCGTTTTTGCCTTTTATGGGACGATTACGGCTCTCGACCCACGCCAATGCCTTCATGTACGTTTCATAATCAGCCGGAGTTATCACGGATCGTTTTGGTGTTGACTCGTTGCCGGCAGAGAATTTATCCAGAGGTGATGGTTTCGTCACATTTGACCTGCTGGCCGATTGTAGAGGCCGAGATGAGATTTCCAGGCAGATTTCGGACAACGGAGGCGGATTTTCATTGATCGTTCGTCCTGGGACATCTTCCCAGGACTTTTTATGGTTCTCGTGGCGATGTAAACCGTTATCGGACCACTTCGCCATGATTACCGATGTAAGCCAAAAAAATGCTACAATTCCGGCCACAATCAGAACGAAAACGCCAAGCAATTTTGCCGTTGCGATCACATCCCGTTTCAGCCATTTCGATTTGGATCGCGTGTACATCTGAAGTACTCCTTTTGGAGTTTCCTAATACCCATCATTCAAAATTTCTGGAGGAGGGTTAGTAATTGTCGGTCGAGTGTATGGCCGTGCCAGTTTTCGTAGTCGACGTCATTGCGATGGGAATCCAGGATTCCGAACTCCCCGCGAAAGTTCCACAAGGCATAGCCGATTCCGACGTTCGTGAGTATCTCCAACACATCTCTCAGCCAGGCAAGGACGATGTTGTGTGGAGTTCGATTAAATGCTCCGATTTCCCCGCAGTGGACGCCAACGCCTTTGAAGAGGAGGGCAATCCACGGGGCGAAATAAATTTCCAGATCGCTGCGACCCCATACCTTGAAGATTTCCCAGCCGCCCGGCCAAGCCGGCTGTGGAAAATATTCTCCCCATACCCAGGGAGCCTGGTAATGACTGACGCCCAGGGGAGCGTAGCCACGGCAGACCTGGGCGATTCGAAGATCGGCTAATTCCGGGCATGGTTCTCTGCCCCACGTAACTCCGTCGGCAAGGATCCATCGTTGTGGCTGATATTGGCGAACAGCTTCCACCGCCGCCCGAATCACTTCCGCATGGTTAGTACGAGTCAATCCCAACAGGCCCGGCGAAGGGGGCTCGTTTACCAGGTTGAAACTTAGTTCATCTTTTGAAATACCCTGATAACGTTTTGCCAATAATTCCCAGTGAAAACAAAACGCTTCTTTGGCGGTGGAATCCGTCCATAGGCAAAACGGCTCCGCTTCTGTACTGCCCACGCCGTATCCCGGCGCGTGGTGCAGATTCAGGCAGATGTGCAGGTTATATTTCCGGGCCAGTTCAACGGCACAGTCTAGTTTTCCCAAAGCTTCTTCATTAATCTGGTATACATCATTGTTTTCAATCCACAATCGATAACATAATGGAATTCGAACAAAGTCAAAGCCCCAATCGGAGATCCATTGAAACTCTTCTTCTTTCCAGTTCCCATCGCTTTGGGCTGTGAACATCTCCAAAAGGTTAAATCCGCGCCATCTTGGGATGGGATTTTGTCCCGGGAAGATGATTTTGATTTTCGAAGAATGAACGGAGGACACAATATGACCTCAGGATTATTTGGCTTGGGTTTTGCTTGTGGCCTTGGTTTCTTCAACGTTAGAAGCGGGCTTTGCTTTGCAGACATGGATGAATGTTCGCAGAACCGGACTGTCAGGGAGGATTTCCTGGGCCTGGTCGGCGAGTTTGACGGCCAGGATATGATCTCCCCTGGCGGAGGCAATCTGGGCCCGACAGAATAATGCATACGGCTGAACGGCCTGTGACGTTTCCGGAGTGGATATGTTTTGAAGCATTGCGTTGCTTGTATCCACATCTCCCGCAAGATATTTTGCCCGGGCGGCCAGATAGGTTGCCACCTCCGCAAGAAGGTCGGCTTCATGAACATCGGCGATCTGTGAGGCGTCCGTTACAACCGCACCGGTGGCAAGGTGTAACGGCAACGTGTCCCGATCGTCCATGGCGGCAAAACTTAAGGCTACGGACGTCTGGTACTCTTTCTTTTCAAGAAAATCCCCCGCCAAATCCGCAAAGACTCGTTGTGAAGATATAGAAGGTGCGGCGGGATTATCATTGGTCGCCAATTGCGTGTTCAAGTCCGCAATCAGGAGCGGCTTGATTTGGCACAGACGACCGACCAGTTCTTTGATGATTTCCGCTTTTTCCGGGACGGATGCATTTGTAAGACGATGTTCCTCGTCAATGAGTTGCAATGCTTTATCATACTGTTTCTGTCTTGCAAGGGAGATGAGATAGGTATCATTCAGGCTCGAACTCAAAAGTGTATTGGACCATTCCTGAACAAGTTTTATGAGAATCAGATCCTTGCTGTCATCGGTCACCTCGCAGGCAATGCGCAATTTGGCGGCATGCACTCCCAGTTCCGTATTGGCATTGAGCTTGATAATACCGTCCAGTGCCCGTGCGATGCCGGCGTCCTCCTTTCGCATATGAAGTGCATATACGTAAAGATTCAAAAGCTTTTTCTTTTTCTGGACATCCGCTTTATGTACGAGCATATCTTCGTAAAATTCCGCCCAGATCACGTCGGTAGGTTTTTTGGCGGGGAATTTCCTGTCAAATACGAGCTTCTGAAGTCGTTGTTGCGCTTCAGCGGGGATTCGGGCCGACTGTAAGGAGTCGATCATTTCAGGCGTGAAGATGTTCTCCGGATACCGCAGGAAGGTATTCAAAATGTTGTTCGCTTCTTTGGGGTCATCCTTGAGCATGGTTTCATATGCTTCAAGCCACTGGCTTCGGGTTATCCTGCCGGTGGAGAACAGGACATTGGATCTTACCAACGCCAGGATTTTCCGGTTTTGACGGATCAACTCTTTGCTTGGAGCGGCAATTTTCCCTTTTTCGTTGGTCTTTTTTGAACTGGTTTTGACGTACCGATCATACGCCTCGATCAGCTCCCGGCTGGCCTGGCAGGCTTCTTCCGCGTGGCCGTCCTTGAGGAGTTTTGAGATATGCTCAACGTATTTGTTGATTCCCTGGCCCTTGTCGGCAAAGTCATATGTGATATTTGCCGCGGCTGCAATCATGACGACAGACAAAAGGACGGCGCCAAGACTCACGGAAACAGATCGAGAAGACTTGAGGAAATCATCAATAAAATAACGGTACATACTGGAACTCCTTTTGGAATCAATACATTGTTTCATGGTATTATCTTTTTCCTGTAGATTTGGATGAAGGCAGATAGCCTGACAACGTTGCGTTATTTCACAAAGCGCAACGGTTTGTAGACTTCGTGGCTGTGAAATCCGTTCCGGGCGCCTGGAGAGGACATCATCAAGAGTGGATTTGGCCGCGTTCGGGAATAATCATAGCGACATACGGCGAAAGTCCACTGTGTTCCGTTGGCCGGAACGCATCCATCACCGGAAAATGCCTTTAATGGAATGGCTGCTTCCAGAACCCAACAGATATCCTGATCCTCGTGCCGATCGGGTGTTCCCACAACGTTGCAGGCGACGATAGCCTCCGATTCCCAGGCAAGGTTTGAGGCGTTTAATCCTCCGGTTCGACCATCCATAAACCGTGCATCAAAAACCGTTTCATTGGGAGAGAACTCCAATTCGTAATACACAGGCTTGTCGACAAAGGGTTTGATAAAGAGTTCAACGACGTCTCCGTTCCACAATTTCCCATCGTGCTGATCCGTATAAGACCACACGTCGTCGTCCTTACAAACGACGGCGAAACATAAATGACTGTTTTTCCACAAAAGCATGGCTTGTGTAATCCTGGGGGCGCATTTCTTTTCTTTGCCCAGAAGAAAAAAGTCCTCTATGCGTTCGGCCTTCGACCAGCATGCCTCATTCAAACGGCCGTCGACGCGAATCGATCTGTCCGCATATCGGCAGATATAATCATTTTCCGAGGATTCCATTTCCGTTTGCGAACTATCCAGATGACCTCGTTCGTCGCTTTTGCCCTTATTCTCCGACTTTTCATTCTTTGACGGCCGACTGGTGGACGGATCTGTGGGAGGAGTGACGGAATCATCAGGATCCGGTTCGTAGTATTCGTCATCATAATGTGAATCGAAGGGATACCTGTCGTCTTCATATTCCTCATACTTATCGTACGGCTCTTCAAATGGATATGGCTCATCGGAATGAGAATCGACGTTCTTCTCTGGATTGCCGGATATCTCCTGTGAGGATGGATTCTCCAGCGGCGTAACCATTTTCGTAACGATACAGCCCGTGAGGATAAAACCTATAATCATGTATGTTGCAAAAAGAATCCATCGTATGCATCTCATATTATCCTCCTTTGAATCTTCTGTGAATATGAATATTCAGGAATTCATCGTTCGAACTGTACGGGCATCCGATGGTGCCTGATTGGAGGATTTTCGCCACCGGCAGGACAGCCAGAACAGCAGGATTACTTCGATTCCCATCATCAGATGACCGAGCATGGCGTGCGGCGTCTCGCCGGCCAGTTCCTTCAGGCCGTAATGAATAAACGTTGCGCTGAGTAATAGCCGAAATGTGTTGAAAAGGAGGGCCAATCCGATAGCAACGACAAATAATATACATTTTCTTATTTTGGGTAATCGAGTCACTGCCGTGTAGAAGAAAGCAAGGATGCTCATGCCCAGAAGGGATTTATAACCACTGCATTCCTGATCGATTATGATACCGAGTTTATATCTAAACTGCGGGAGATTGCTTATGTCCAGCAGGAAAATGCCGTTTCCTTCTTTTGCGTAGTAATTGTTCAAAAACCATTTGCAGTAATGATAGGATATCCAGGAACTGTATTCCTGCAGCCGGGCTATGATGAACTGTTCTATTACTGTCGGCATACCGGAGCAGAGTCCCAGAAAGATCAGCCCGGGCCAAAGAACGATTAACCATGTCTTTCCTCCCACAGCGTACGCCAGTCCCGCCAATGCGGCGAGGAATCCGTACTGGGCGTATTGGGGATTTTGCCACGGCCATGCGATGAAGAACAATACGGGAAGAATCCCAATAAGCCGCCATCGCGTTGGCTTACTTAACGGCAAGTTTTTTAATATGCCTTGCCTGAAAAACACCGAGACAATAAAAAAGGCAACACCAACCATAAATGCTTCGGGGAGCATTTGGTTGTCATTCCACCGAGATATGGCATTGGGAAATTGCAGTGGTATTTTTATGCACCAGGCAATGAACGCCGCACAGACGGCCAGCCATAGTCTTCGTGTATTGACAAGCGATATGCCGCCTTCCCCTCTTGAATCTTTTTTCATTGTTATGCTGTTATTCATAATCAAAGAGGTGGGCCACGGTGGGGAGAACCGGTTATTGATCTCTATCCGCAGGGATTATCCTCCTTTTGGTTTTTCCAGCGGATACCAGGAAGGAGTAACCGGTCTCCGGCCACCGTGGCCATTTGGAGGGGGCAGGGCGATCAAGGAGTATTGCCGCTCGATATTCGTTATATATACCGGACTATCTACAAAGAGTTGTTCTCATGCTGATCGGATATGATTCCATGTTCCGCCGCCAGCTTATTGGCAAATGAAAGTGCCTTGGATAGTCCCCGTTTGGTTATTTCCGCAACTTTCGCACGATTCAGGCGTATACCCATAATGGTAATGGATTCATTGGATGCAGATCGCGCAAACTTTATGGCATTGTATTGACGCCTTTTGACTGGATCGGAAAGTGTTTCGTACGCCATCCGAATCTGCTGAAACATATCATTGGCATATTCATCGTCTTCTTTACAGTTATCCGGATGGTATTTGAGTGCCAAACGACGATAGGCCTTTTTAATGTCTTCGGCGGAAGCGTCTCGGCTGACGCCAAGCAACTCATAATAGTCTGAATCGTTCAAGGCATGACTCCCGGCGGGCGTATATATCCACTTGATCCTGATCGACAAAGAATGAAAAGTTGGCCGTGCCGTTATCCGTGCGCCCGGATCAGGTAGACGATCAGCCCCACGCACAGCGAGCTTAATCCCGAAAGGATCAGCATGATGGCCCAGGAGGGACGATTGCCGAATCGCTCGGAAAGCCGTTCGATCTTTCGGGAAAACTCCTCGTTCAGTTTATCCATTCGGGCAAGCAGTGTTTCATGCGATTGTTCAAATTTCTCCATCATCTCGTTAACCGTTTTCGACAACTCCGATATGCGTTTTTCGTTTGCCTCGATATTTGCTTTATTGGATGCGCCGACGTGACATTGACCATTACTCATACCACAATCTCCCGCGATAAATGAAATACCAATAACCTGTTGGATTAGAGCACGCCGTAAGTTAAAATCCTAAACGAACATGCTTAGATAACTTCATCAGAATCGCTATCACGGGCCTTAGTGTTGGATCGGCGCCATACATCGACAATACGGACAATAACGGCCCTGTCCGATATCATCATTATTGATAGGGCAATTGTTAGGTTTCTTACAATTGGCCAGTTGTGTCTTCAATTGGCAAAAGGCCTGAAGAGCATTGATATCCTTCTCCGATATCCGGGGCGGTGCGTCTTCTTGGGAGTTCAGCCATTGTGTAAGCGATTGGATGCTGTTTCGTATTTGGCTTTCGTAACGAGACGCCGCCGCCAGAACCGCTTCCTGAAGGGCAGAGGAGCGATGATAGATTTCATTTTCGTTGACAAGATTTTCGTAAAGGGATCCCTCTCCACTCGTATACAGTGCGTTTGCGATATGAAGATAATCGCTACCGTCCATAACATGACCGAGTTGAACGGTAAGCCAAACCGGCCTGGATTGTGATTCTGAGTATGACGGGGACAGGGTGGCCGAAGACTTTTGATAGGAATGTCCTTCCTTCAAAAATTGTGCGTAGTAAAATGTCTTTTTATTAATATGCATTTTGGTCAATCTAACTTTATCCATTTAACAATCCTTTCCATGAATGTAGCGATCAAGCAATACAATAGATACGTTGATATGCTGAGTGTGACGGTGCGTTTTGATCTGAAGGGACTCCACTTAAAGTGTAAAAGATTATTCACTTGCTGTATTTTGGTATTCCTGGACCAATTCCTCAGAACTGATGCGGGGCTTCGTCTCCAGACGGGATAGAAACGAAGCAAGTTTGGCCGGAGAATCCGCATTTCCAAGAACCCAGTCCCAATCTTCTCCAAAAAGTTGCTTCTCCGCCTCCTGAATGGACAACGATTCATTCGCATCATCTGGATTTTTGGGAACGTTTTGAATGCATTTGGAAATAACGATTGGAATAAACGCTTCCCTTGCAAGCCCTTTTTGAACAGCATCAATCGTATAATCATCCGTTGCTCGAATTTTTCCGCCATCCGCTTTGCAGACAAAAGGTAAATAGACCAGTCGGGGAGAGGGCATTTCCAGCAGCTCATAAAACGTTGTGTACACGGAAGCTCGTCCCAATTGATCCTCGCCACGAATCACATGGGTAATCTCCAAGGCCGCATCGATCGCGCAGTTTTTCAGAAAATATGAAGATCCTGAATATATTGTATTGAGATTCGGAGTAAATAACGTCTTGGGAGCATACTGGTTACAGGAATGGCACTTCATCGGCTTGGGTTGCTGGGAGGATTCATAGGGGAAAACATAGTTACTCACGATATGACTGAATTCAATCCCAAGCCATCGAGCGTTTTCGATAATACTCTTTGCCGTTTCCTGGCGTTTCTCTTCATCGGAATGACGATATGTCAGTTCATCCAGAACCAGTACGATATCTGCATCTCGTCCTTCCTGTTGCGCTCGTTTTACCAGGCAATCCATAAGAATCAGCAGCCATGCATGTCCGATATGTAACGGACCGCTGGGAGTCGGCATGAATTTGAATCGAATACGTTTCCGGCAGGGTCTAAGTACCTTTTCTACATCAGACATAATCATTCCTTACGAGCATGAAATGTTTCAGGGAGTTTTGGTCATCTTGCAAAACAGCTTTGCATTGATCCAGGAACCGTCACTCTGTGACCAGGGAGCCGCGGGATACAGACGCACCTTTACACGATCTCCTTTGGCAATGACCCCCCATACCTTTTCGCAGGTTGTGGCGATATGTATCTGGCCGTCTTTCGTATGAAGTTCAACGGCAAACGTTTCCGATCCTTTGTTGTCCGCGGAGTTGAAGGAACGAATATCATTGACGGTTGCTTCGATATCCTTGGAAAACAGGTAGCCGTATATCCTGGACGGACTGAAGAGGTATCCGCCTACGAAGATGATCAATCCCAAGATAAAACCCCATTTGATCAGTCTTTTCATGATGACACCTCCTCTTCCCGATCCACCTCTGGTTCGTTGTTACGTTTCCGTTGTTTTGCATCCAGCACTTCCAGGGAAGGACGATTCATTTTCATATTCAACAATTTGGGCAAACTTTGAATATTTCGTTCCGCCTCCACCGTTGCGCTCAGTTCGATCAGGGCATCATGAGCCTCCTGGAACGTATCGCCGTCCGGCTCATTCATGGCACGATAGAGCAGATCCTGAACGGCGAGCTTTCGATATTCCTCCCGCAGGATGGCCAATTGGTGCGATTGCTGCTGTTCGGCCTGGCGAAGGGCTTCCAGCGTGGTTTGGGTCCACGCCCGGGTTTCTTCATCGAGATGCTTGTGTTCCAGTTCATATTCCAGGGCAAGGCGCTGGTACACGGTCTTATTGAGCCGAAGGCTGGCCTCTTTTAAGGTTCGCTGGGCCTTTTCGCGGGGCTCCTCCTCCAGAAAGTATTCCTTCGCCGCCTTGAAAAGACTCACCAGCCGGCGGTGAATGTCGCGTTTTTTCATGACAGCCTACTTGGGCAGCAGTTTGCTCCGGTTGCGGGATTTACTGGACATCAGATGGCCGCGCACCTGCGCATTGACGGCATAGGCCTGGGCCCGAACCTTTTTGATATGCTCCTGAACGTCGGAATTCGCCGCCCCCGCCCCGCCGGTCAGTAATTTACTCATCGACTTTTGCGCCTTGGCCTGACGCGACATCTGGATGGCGATATCCAGGTCGCTGACGATCCGCGGAAGCGATTCCTCGTAGGACTCTCGAACCTCCTCCGCTTGCTTTTCCATCTGATTCGTCTGCTCAAGACGGGATTGAAGTTGCCGCTTTTCACCTTCCAGCGTGAACGCTTCATTTTTGTCGATCTCGGGATCTTTCAAAAGGTAATCGATTTCCTGCATTCTCTCTTCGATCTCGCTACGATTGGCCTGACAGAGGCCTACCTGGTAGTGCAAATCCTCCAGTTGATCGACAGCCTCGCGGCGAAGATTCGTCAAATGCCAGACCGGCGCCACCATGTACAACATGTCGCTGCCGGTACGCGTAATACGTCTCATGATCTTTTTGATCATCTTACACTGCCTTTCCTAGATACCATCCCAACACCACCAATAACGCCACGAATTGGCTGAGGATGAGAGAAATTAACAAACGTTTTGCCAGTATCACCTGAACCACAATGTCCCCATATTTCTCCGCAATTTTTTGTCCCCCGCTTCCGGCAAGTACATCCGCCAACGAATCCATGAGTTTACCCAGCCACGGCTCGACCAAGTGCGAGATGACCTGGTATTTCAAATCCGGCAGAACGCCGGACCGGGCTTTACCCAAGTAGTCTCGTATATCGGTCGACAACTTCTGGCCAAACCGATCCGATATACTAGATTCCATCTTCGTTACGATACATCGCGCCAGATACGGAAGGGCAAGATAGATCCCTGCAAACACGGATAGCATTACGATTAAATACAGTAAGAGAATCATGGATGTGTCCACCTATCCTTGTCATGATGATTCCAAATCTGACCTTTTGTCTTCTTCAACCCCGTGGTCGCCCATGCCAATCCGCGGCTCCCTTTCTCTCCATCTTTGGGATTATAATTAAAGACAATATTTCCGGGGGTATCATGTTTATGGCACCAAAAGGTTGTAATTAATTCGTCACCCTTGACCTCACATACATATCGCGACGACGGCAAATCGCTACTGGAATCAAATTTGCACGTATCCTTAAAATGAAGGATCTGCGCATTCTTGGGATTGAGAAGCCATTGGTCGTACTTGTCTCCCCCCCTTGAGAAAAACACTTCCATTTCGGTGTTTTCCCCCCAGTGACTGCCCCCGTCAAAATAATCACTATCTTCGATGGTATCTTTGTTGATCGGCCCGGTGATCTGGTAATAGACTCTGTTTCCATCTGCCCACTTGACCAGGGTGGTTTTTCCCGGAATTTCATCCTTGAAGCTTTGCCAGGGAATATTGGTTACCTGGTGGTCTTTCTGGGAATACGATAGTTCGCCGGCAATCCGCTGAACGACTGCCGTACCGTCGGATGACGTGCCTCGAAGCATATCATTGGCCCGGCTCCATGTATATCCAAGAAAACTGGTCACGGAAACAGCGGCGGTCACTACAATCACCGCCACGACGGCATTGAATTTCTTAATCTTCATGGTATGGTCCAGAGAAGAAGGCTATCGTGATATTTCGTCTCTGACGTTTTGGCAGCAATGTAATATCGCAATAAACGCGCCACTCATCACAGCATGACGATCATGGATACGTCCATAAATCTTTGTTATGATGATTCCAGATCTTTTCATTTGTTTGTTTCAGTCCTGTGGTCGCCCAGGCCAACCCGCCGGTATTTTTTTCCCCGTTCTGGAGGTTATAATTAAAGACAATATTGCTGGGCGTATCGTGTTTATGACACCAAAACGTTGTGATTAACGTGTCCCCCTTCACCTCACAGACATATCGGGATGAGGGCAAAATGCTACTGGAATCATATTTGCACGTATCTTTGAAATGCGCAACCTGAGCTCTCTTGGGATTGATAAACCATTGGTCATATTTGTCTCCACCTCGCGAAAAGAACACCTCCATTTCAGTGCGTTGTCCCCATGGAAAATGGTCGTCGTAAACATTACTTTCCTCGAAGGTGCTTTTATTGACAGGCCCGGTAATCTGGTAGTAGACCCTGTTCCCATCTACCCACTTGACCAAGGTGGTTTTCCCCGGAATGTTGTCCTTGAAGCTCTGCCAGGGAATGTTGGTCACCTGGCGATCTTTCTGTGAATACGACAGTTCACCGGCAATCCTCTGTACTACTGCC
>JAFGPC010000180.1 GCA_016926155.1 Sedimentisphaerales bacterium | reverse complement strand
CCCTCCTCCTCCTTTTTAAGACTAGGTCGAAAGACCTAGGAACCGGAAGCAGCGTCGCTCCTCCTCGACGCTGCTTTTTTTATGCGCGTTTCGCCACATCTAAGTGGCTTTTGTTGATCGGGAAGTTAATTTCGGGTAAGATATCCCCTTGCTTTTCAATTACTACTTCTACTTATGTAGCTGAGAAAACAAGATGGATCGTCGGGATTTTATGCAGATATGTGGTGCTGGACTTGCTATGGTGGCAATATCGAATTGCGGGCCGGTCAGTTCCCATATCGGGGCTGATGTCACACCAAAGAAACGTCCAAATATTCTCTGGATCATCTCCGAAGATACATCGCCGGATATGGCCTGTTATGGCAATCCGATTGTTAAAACTCCCAATCTGGACCGGCTGGCGGCCGAGGGAGTGATGTACACCAATGCCTTTGCCTCCGGGCCTGTCTGTTCAGCGATTCGCAGCGGTTTGATGACAGGGATGTACCAAACCGCCATTGATGCCCATAACCATCGCAGCCACAGGTCGGATGGTTACCGATTGCCTAAGCCCGTTGAGGTGATTACAGAGTATTTTCGAAGAGCGGGATATTTTACTAGCAATGCCGGTAACCTGGATTTCAGTCGGGCAGGAAAAACGGATTGGAATTTTGATCCGGGTGTAAAGCCTTTTGATGGAATCGACTGGCGGCAGCGAAAGCCGGGCCAGTCTTTTTTTGCCCAGATTAACTTGCAAATGACACACCGAACCTTCGTACGGGATAAAGAACATCCTATCGATCCGGCATCTGTCGAGGTTCCTCCATATTATCCCGACTACCCCCTGACCCGTCGCGATTGGACCGATTACCTTGAGTCAATTCAGGTTCTGGATCGTATGGTAGGTCAGGTATTGCAGCGTCTGGAAAATGACGGCTTAGCCGACGATACGGTAGTGTTCTATTTTGGGGATCATGGCCGCTGCCATGTTCGTGGCAAGCAATGGCTGTATGAAGGAGGGATTCGCATTCCGCTTCTTGTCCGATATCCTGGATATCTCAAAGCCGGCAGCGTATGTGATGATCTGGTCAGTACGATCGACTTTGGCCCGACATCGATGTATTTGGCCGGTATTTCGATCCCAACTCATATGCAAGGACAATCCTTTGTGGGCCAACAGACAAGGAAACGTGATCGTGTGATCTGTGCCAGAGACCGTTGCGATGAGACGGATGATCGTATTCGATGCATTCGGACTAAGCAATACAAGTACATTCGCAACTTCCATCCGGATCGGTCTTACCTGCAATTCAATGCCTATAAGAAGAATCAGTATCCGGTCTTGACATTACTGCAGGTATTGCACAAACAGGGAAAGCTGACCGAGGTGCAGGAGCGATTCATGGCTAAGACCCGTCCGGAAGAAGAGTTGTACGATCTGAAAAACGATCCTCATGAAATTTACAATCTCGCTGAAGATCCGAAATACACACACGTTTTGCGAGAGCTTCGAGATAGGCTCGAAACGTGGATTATCGAGACCGATGACAAAGGACGTTTTCCCGAGCCTCAGGAAGTACAGGAATATTGGGATACCTATATGACACAGCAATATGAAGGATGGATGAAACGGAAGGGATTGTCTGCAGCCGTGAGTGATGAAGAGTATCTGGCCTGGTGGGAAAAGAAAATGCTCAATACGTAATCGGAGGTATATTGTGACAGCTATGAAATTCTCACGGCGTACGTTTTTAAAAATGGCAGGATTTGGGTCGATATCATTCGGTTTGGCTGGTTGTGGCTTATCATTATTCGCTGGACAAATCCGACGCAAGCCGAATATTATTTTCATCTTGGCAGATGATCTAGGATATGGAGATCTGGGTTGCTTTGGACAAAAAGAGATTCAGACACCGAATCTGGATTCTTTGGTTGCCGGCGGAATGAAGCTGACTGACCATTATGCAGGCAGTACTGTTTGTGCTCCCTCCCGATGCTGTTTGATGACCGGTCTGCATACCGGTCATGCATTAGTTCGTGGTAATGCTAATGTTGCTCTTCGTCCAGAGGATGTAACTGTGGCTAAATTGCTCAAAAAAACCGGATATGCGACAGCTCTGGTGGGCAAGTGGGGATTGGGAGAAGAAGGCTCAACGGGGATCCCGAACAAACAAGGTTTTGATTTCTTCTTTGGATATCTGAATCAAGTACATGCGCATAACTATTACCCCGAATGGCTATGGAGGAACGAGGAAAAGTTACCGCTTCGTAACCGTGTAGTGCGTCCGAAAAACAGGCCGGATTCTCCGGGAGGTGTTTCTTCCAACAAGCTGGATTATTCGCATGATCTGTTTAGCGAACAGGCTTTGAGATTTGTCGAGACCCATAAAGACCATCCGTTTTTTTTGTATCTGGCGTTCACAATCCCGCACGCCAACAATGAAGCGGGTAACGCCGGGATGGAGATTCCGGAATATGGAATTTATAAGGATAAGGATTGGCCTGAGCCGCAAAAGGGGCATGCGGCGATGATTTCTCGAATGGATGGGGATGTAGGCCGATTGGTTCGATTGCTTCGCAAGCTGGGAATTGAACAGGATACACTGATTCTTTTCAGCAGCGACAACGGACCACATCAGGAAGGTGGCAATGATCCGACGTTTCAGAATAGCAATGGTCCTCTGTCGGGAATTAAGCGGCACTTATATGAAGGGGGGATTCGCGTACCTACGATGGCTTACTGGCCTGGCAAGATTCGGGCTGGATCCACCTCGAATCATATCTCCGCTTTCTGGGATTTTCTGCCGACTGCCTGCGATGCGGCCGGAATCAGACCGCCGGATGGAATTGACGGTATTTCCTATTTGCCGACACTATTGGGAAACAAGGCTGGTCAGAAAGAGCATATTTACCTGTATTGGGAATTCCATGAAGGTGGTTCCGCCCAGGCGGTGCGAATGGGAAAGTGGAAAGGGGTGCGCTACGGATCCGAGGGAAAGCTGGAATTGTATGACCTGAGCAAAGACATTGCGGAAGAAAACGACGTGGCGGATGAAAATCCGGAAACGGTGGCTCAAATCGAATCCTGTCTCTCTGCCGCTCGAAGCGAATCGGAGCATTGGAAATTGGAAAAGACCGGTCGTAAGCGGCTGCGTCTGTAACGAACGATCTATGATTAGGAGAACAATGATGAAAACCATGTCGTGTGTGTGTATTGTACTATTTTGTATGGTTTCGTTTACTAATGCGGCAAGCGCCGCCAATGAAATTCCATTATGGCCGGATGGAGCGCCGGGCGCGAAGATGTTGGATGTTGCCGAATCCTATGAAAACGGCCATATACAGCATGTGCAGACACCTACCCTGACGATATATCTTCCTGCCAAGGAGAAAGCAACCGGAGCGGCGATTGTGATTTGTCCGGGGGGAGCGTATTGGTTACTGGCAATGGATCATGAGGGGCACGAAGTGGCTCGGTGGCTCAATTCGATTGGGGTAGCCGGAATTATCGTCAAGTATAGACATAAGGATTTCAAGCATCCAGTTCCAATGCTGGATGCCCAAAGGGCGATTCGCACGGTTCGTTTTCGAGCCAGGGAATGGAACATCGATCCGAAGCGGATTGGCATTCTGGGCTTTAGCGCTGGGGGACATCTGGCTTCCACAGCAGCTACTCATTTTGATTCCGGAAAGTCCGAGGCGGCCGATCCGATCGAGCGGGTAAGCTGTCGACCGGATTTTGCCGTGCTGGTCTATCCTGTAATCACCTTTACGAAAGATACGATGCATCGGGGATCTCGGAATAATTTAATCGGGGTAAATCCCGATTCTCAGTTGATTGAGTCCTTGTCAAATGAATTGCAGGTGACCAGGGATACACCACCTACTTTTCTGGTTCACAGCAGCGACGATAACGGAGTATCGCCTCAAAACAGTATTGATTTTTATCTGGCCTGTCTTAAGGCAGGAATACCTGTCGAGATGCACATC
Source organism: Sedimentisphaerales bacterium (assembly GCA_016926155.1). GTDB lineage: Bacteria > Planctomycetota > Phycisphaerae > Sedimentisphaerales > Anaerohalosphaeraceae > JAFGGE01. The sequence goes on along the minus strand of JAFGPC010000180.1, from coordinate 4,772 downwards.
TATGAAAAGGGTGGTCATGGCTATGGATTACGGGCGGATCGCTGTACTGCGGCAGCCGATTGGCCGGGGCGATGTGAAGCTTGGATGCGACAACGTGATTTTTTGAAAAGGGGAAATTAAATAGGGAGAAAAATGGATCGACGCGAATTTCTGACTGGTGCAGGGAAAACCGTTTCTGGATTTGGGATGATATCCATTCTGGGTGGATGCCGGGAGTCACAAATCCGGACCATTAATGCAGAAGGGAGACGTCGTCCGAATATTTTATGGATTATGATGGATGACGGGCGGGCCGATACACTGGGTTGTTATGGCAGACCATGGGCGCGAACTCCGCATATGGATCAACTCGCTTCCCAGGGAGTACGCTTCGATGTGGCGATTGTGCAGAATCCAGTATGTGTTCCGTCGCGCAAGAGCATGAAAACAGGATATTATTCTCACGAAGTCGGTCCTGTTGCGATGGGCAAGCCGCCTGAGGCAACTCCTTCCTATCTCGATTCGGAAAAGATGGAGCGGCTCAATAACGTGCCTAATCTTCTGGATGCATGGACCGTGGCCGGGACCAAACCGGTCAATGTCGGGAAAATTCACGGTTTTGCCAAGTCGTGGGACAGTTGCGGGGATGTGCCGGCAGAACTGGATGTTTGCGGCAGATCCACTTCCTATGCCAGAGAGCGATTCACCAATGAGAATGAGTGTCTACCTGCGGAAGCTGTATACACTCGGACTCATCATTGGATGATTGGGGGAATCAGTCCTCTCAAACCGGAGCAGACACAAACATGGCGGATGGGGGATAAGGCGGTCGAGACATTAAAGGAGCTGATTGGCAAGGATGAGCCGTTTTTCCTCCGCGTTTCATTTCATGCGCCTCATGTGGCATGTCGCGTGCCAAAAGAATACTTCATCGATCCCGATACAATAGACCTGCCGATCCCAACACCAGAGGAATTGATGAACAAACCGAAGTTTGAACAGGGGCCGTTACGCACCTATTCAGGTAGCTTGGACTTGGATCGACAACAGATCAATCTGGCCAGGGGAACCTATTACGGGATGGTTTCTCTGGTCGATGCCCAGGTTGGGCGGATGGTGAAAGTACTACAGGAAGCTAGGCAGCTTGATAATACGATCATTGCAATCAATGCGGATCAAGGCTTCCAACTCGGCGAACATGGGATGTGGAAAAAACGTGTGTTCTATGAGCAAAATGTGCGTGTACCTTTAATTCTCCGATTTCCACCACGATTACCCCAATCTAAGGTGATTGATGAACCGGTGGAAATGATCGACTTACTTCCAACCCTGATGGAACTGTGGGGGCTTGATGTGCCTGATGGGATTCGAGGACGGAGCCTGATGCCCCTGATCGAAGGCAAGGTACGGCGGTGGCGCGAAGCCTATTTCTGTGAAATCGATCACAGTCAGAGCATGTATGACGAACTGCGTCAGGGAACGGGCAGACGGGTAATGGTGCGGACACGGGAATGGAAGATGGTTTTCTTCATGGACGACCGTGTCAAGGATAAGGATGGGGCTTTGTATCATCTTAGGAACGATCCGGATGAAAAGGTAAATTTATACCGCGATCCGAAATATGCAGATGTGATCAAGCATCTGGAACACATGGCTCAGGAATGGGATGCAGGGCGGCTGTAAGGGAGCCTTCATGAATCGTCGTACGTTTATCAAGCAAGCGGGAGCAGGTATTATTGCTATAGGGCTTTCGGGATGTGGACAAAGATACCATGCACGAACGGGCGCTACCAAAAACGGAACAAGACCCAATGTGGTCCTTGTGATGACGGATGATCAGGGTTATGGGGATATTGCAGCCCATGGTAATCCGCATATCCGTACACCGAATCTCGACCGGCTCTGGGCCGAGAGCGTTCGTCTGACCGATTTTCATGTAGATCCGACATGCGCTCCCACACGGGCGGCTCTGCTGACCGGCCGGTATTCTTCACGTACAGGAGTCTGGCATACGATCATGGGCCGCTCCATGTTGCACGCCGATGAGGTGACAATGGCCGATATGTTCAAAGCGGGCGGCTATGCGACAGGGATCTTCGGTAAGTGGCATCTGGGTGACAATTATCCCTTCCGACCGCAGGATCGTGGATTCGATGAAGTGTTGGTCCATGGCGGCGGCGGCGTGACTCAGTTGCCGGATTACTGGGGCAATGACTATTTCGATGATACATACCGGCACAACGGGATTCTCCAATCATATACAGGTTATTGTACGGATGTTTGGTTTGACGGAGCGATGCAGTTTATTGAAGCCAATAAAGACCGGCCGTTTTTCTGTTATATTCCGACCAACTCACCGCACGGACCATACAATGTGCTGGATGCGTATTCCAATCCTTATCGAAACAATCCGAAAGTGCCAAATGCCAATTTCTACGGAATGATTACAAATATCGACGACAACATGGCTAAGCTGCGCACCCGTCTCAAAGATCTGGGACTGGAGCAGAATACGATCCTGATTTTCATGACCGACAATGGCACTGCCGCAGGATTCAGCAAAGGTAAGGGATTCAATGACCGGATGCGGGGAACCAAGGGCAGCCAGTATGATGGCGGTCATCGTGTGCCTTGTTTCATCCATTGGCCTGATGGGAAACTGACCGGCGGTCGTGATATAGATATTCTTTGCGGACATATCGATCTATTCCCGACGCTGACCGAGTTATGTTGGATCAAATCACCGGATGTGAAGCTGGATGGAATCAGTATTGTTCCTCATTTACATCAAGAGGTGAAAAGCCGGCCGCAGAGGACTTTGTTCGTGCATTCACAACGAATTGAGAAGCCGGAGAAATGGCGTACGTGTGCGGTAATGACTGAGCAATGGAGGTTGATCAATGGAAAGGAATTATACGATATTCAGGCAGATCCTTCCCAGAAAAATGATATCGCTGGTGAGCATCCGACAATCGTGCAAAAACTGAGGAATGAATATGATCACTGGTGGGAGAGCATCTCCGACCGGTTTGATGGATACTGTGAGATTGTATTGGGAACGAAGCACGAAAATCCCTCCCGGTTGACCAGCCATGACTGGCATACGAACGATGGGCCCGTCCCATGGAATCAGGGTGCGGTTCGAAATGCGATGCAGGCCAACGGATTCTGGGCAGTGCAGATTGATCGTGCGGGATCCTATCGTTTTGAATTGCGCCGCTGGCCGAAAGAGGTGGATCTCCCGATTCGAGCTGCAATGGTAAAGGCAAAGGCAATTGAAGTGGTTCGAGCGCGGATCCGGATTGCTGGTGTGGACGAGACAAAGGTTATTACAGGAGATGAGAAGGGCGTTGTGTTTACAGTGTCACTGCCGGCCGGGTCCACACAATTGCAGACTTGGTTTATCGAATCGGACGGTTCCAGTCGCGGTGCGTATTTTGTTTATGTTGAGCGTTTATAAGAGTCAAAATGAGGCATCAAACATGAATCGACGTTCTTTTTTAAAACTGGCAGGATTGGGGATTGCTTCTGCTGTGATGCCCGGATGCGCAAAGAATATGGCCATGTCCATCCCACAGGGGCACAAGCCGAACATCCTTTTCATTTTTGCCGACGATCAGTGTTTCGAAACACTGCATGCATTGGGCTGTGATGAAATCAAGACGCCGAATCTGGACCGACTTGTTCACAGGGGAGTTACCTTTACTCATGCTTACAACATGGGCGCCTGGCATGGGGCTGTCTGTGTAGCCAGTCGGACCATGCTAAACACCGGCCGGTTTTTGTGGAATGCCCGGGCTATAGAGCCGTCACTGCAGCAAGAAGCCCAGGCTGGCCGCCTTTGGTCGCAATGTATGAGCCTGGCCGGTTATGAAACCTATTTCAGCGGCAAATGGCATGTCAAAATCAAACCGGAGGAGATTTTCGATCATGTAATCCATGTTCGTCCCGGCATGCCTAATCAAACACCACAGGGATATAACCGACCGATCGAAGGGCAGGTCGATCCATGGAAACCATGGGACACTCAGTTTGAAGGGTATTGGAAGGGCGGCAGGCACTGGAGTGAGGTGCTGGGGGACGATGGGACAGCGTTTCTCAATCAGGCTGCTGAAAGCGATAAACCTTTCTTCATGTATCTGGCATTCAATGCCCCGCATGATCCGCGACAGTCGCCGAAGGAATATGTGGACAAATATCCACTGGATAAAGTTAAGATACCGAGTAATTTTCAACCGCTGTATCCATATAGAAACGATATAGGTTGCGGAGAAGATCTGCGCGATGAGAAACTGGCCCCTTTTCCTCGGACTGAATACGCCATTAAAGTGCATCGACAGGAATATTATGCGATTATTACGCACATGGATATCCAAATCGGCCGACTCCTGGATGCCCTGGATGCCAGTGGTAAAGCGGACAATACCTATATCCTCTTCACTGCCGATCACGGGCTGGCTGTCGGGCATCACGGACTGGTTGGAAAACAGAATATGTACGATCATAGCGTTCGGGTTCCGTTGATGGTTTGCGGCCCTGGGATTAAAGGGGGGACGCAAATCGAATCCCCTGTGTATCTTCAAGACATCATGCCGACTTCACTGCAGCTAGCCGGAGCAGACAGGCCGGAGAGCGTTGAATTTAAGAGTCTATTACCCCTGCTTCAAGAACGTCGTAAAAGCAATTATGATCATATCTACGGCGGATATATGATGCTCCAGCGCATGGTCTGCGATGGGCGATATAAAATGATCTACTATCCGAAGATTGAAAAAGTTCTTCTGTTCGATTTG
>JAFGPC010000179.1 GCA_016926155.1 Sedimentisphaerales bacterium | reverse complement strand
TGTTGACAATCCTCAATACCATGGTGGCAAAAAATGAATCCTGGAATCCAAAATTGTCTTGATTTTCAAGACAGTCGCTACCTGGCTCATTTACTTTAGCAGTATTACTTCTTCGAAAAGAATTCAACAATCCTTGATATCAGGTCGAGAAGACTGGTTATCATTGGGATCGCTAGCGATAGGAAGAGAAAGAACAAGATGAGCCATGCTGTTTTTGGATTGCTTCGAAACCGTTTGATCAGTTGATCAACAATGTCAGGCCCCTCGGCAGTAGCTATCTGATGATCGATTTCTCGCATGATCTCAACTGAAAGAGTAGATGGCTTGAAAGAGACAGCATAACCACCATTAGAGTCTAGGGTATGTGAGACATCCTCAATAACTCCAAAATCCTCCATTTTCTTCATCAAGACCTCATACTCCTTATCTGTATAGTTGAATTGCTTGATGAAGTCTGTACGTGTGATAAACCTCACATTTTCTTCGACAAGTTTAGCAATTATTCTGATGAACTTAATTTCTTCATCTGTCAGATGCATTGATATTCCACCTCCTCTGCTACAGGAATCGCTTTTCGGTTTTCATGCTTCCATTTCCATACCTAATTTCCGTAACAACTTCTTTGTTGACAACCGCATGATCCTCTAATTTTCTTGATACTTGATTACCTTTTGTCCTTGCTTAAATTCAATTCTATTGTACTATTCATATGTCTATATAACCATAATTTGCCTTTTGTAGTTATATAATTTTAAAGGAGGTTATTCAAATGCGATACCTCTATATTGACAATTTTCGTGGCTTCACGAATACATACATTCCCATCACCGATGTAAATTTTCTTGTAGGAGAGAATACAACAGGTAAAACGACCACCCTTTTACTTCTTCAATTATTTGGTTCTCCTTCTTTTTGGTATGAACAGGCTTTTCGTTTTGGGCCTCACTATCCATTTGGCGCATTTAAGGAGATGATCTCACAGGGATCAAGAAAGAAGAGAAAATTTCAGATCGGATATTTAAGTACCGAAAAGAATGACAATGAAGCTTTTGCTTTCCTGTTAACTTTCTCTGAACACGAAGGTATGCCCCTAACCACTCATGTTGACTATTACTGGCGAGGTAAAAATGTAAGTGTTCATATACCAATAACAGGTGAGACTCGCGTTAGAATAACAGGAAGGCAACTGAGCAATAAGGTCGACAATGAACTCAAATCAATATTCAAATCATGGCTTAGTCCTTCACGAAGTTTTAAGGGTTTTGGGACTATTGAGCCCAACCTAGGAGGCAAGCGATACACTCTCCCGTTAATTATGGTGATAACCCTTAAAGAAGCACAGTCCTCTGGTATTCCTTTACTGGAAAAAATACAAACAACATTTGCCGACGATGCGCCATTTGGACCAGTACGTACAAGACCAAAGAGGCTTTATCATGGTCCACAAGTTGGCTTTGATCCCGAAGGTGAACATACTCCAAACCTGATCCGTTTGGTTCTAGAGAGCACGAAGTTGGCCGATAATTTCAAACGATCCTTAAAACGTTTTGGGAAGACGAGTGGGCTTTTTAACCAACTATCATATAAATGTGCTGACAAAAAAAATCCCATGTCTCCGTTCTCAATTTCTCTTAGTATTAAAAATCTCAATCTCAATCTAGCTCATGTTGGATATGGTATCTCTCAGTGTCTTCCCTATCTTGTCGAAATCTTCTCACAGTCTCATAAATGGTTTTACATCCAGCAACCAGAGATTCATTTACACCCTAAGGCTCAAGCCGCAATAGGGGATATTCTTTTCACACAAGCAAACAAAATGAAGAGTACATTTCTCGTTGAAACACACAGCGACTTCATTATCGATCGGTTTCGACTAAATTACCGAAAAAAAAAGTATAAGAACCGAATTGAATCCCAGGTGCTTTTCTATCAACGAAATTCAAAGGATAACACTGTTACGCCTATCTCAATTACCCATCAGGGTATGTATTCATCAGATCAGCCAGCCAAATTTCGTGATTTTTTTCTAAAGGAACAGTTAGATCTTCTAGGCTTAGACTCTTAATGCCAAGAACTAGAAAAGATATTAATATTGTTATCGATGCGAATGTTATTTCTGCTGTCTTTAATAATCAGAACCAACAGCATATGGACTTTGCACCCGTTTTGTCCTGTTTGCGAAAGGGAAAAGGAAGGTTTGTCTATGGTGGAACTAAGTACATTAATGAGCTAAATACGTTTCAAAATCCAAGGTATATAAGTATATTTGTTGAGCTTGATAACAAGAGACGCAGGGTGAAGCTTTGCCAAAACAAGGTTGATAATATCACTGCCGAACTTGAAACTACTTGGACAGGAAGTCGTTATGATGATCACCACATCGCAGCCATCGTAATCGTTGGGCATTGCGATATTGTTTGTTCTGTCGAGTCAAAGGTGCATAATTTGGTTCTTAAAAATGAGGTTTACGAGCCTTATGATGGAGTAAGAAGGCCCTCGGTCTACCAAAATCAATCCCATAGACACCTTCTCCAACAGCGATAACCTTTCGTGCCGGTCTGATCCCTCCTTTTTTTTCAATTCTCCGATTCGGTATCCGGACAATATACTGGAGTCAGGTAGGTCGGGCAAACGTAGGGTGGACCGTGCCCAGGCGGAATGTTTGTCGATACAGAATCTATCGGGATAGGAGCCAGGCCAACGCAAGCGTGAAAGTTGAGGCGACAAAACCCTGTCATACCGGGCTTGACCCGACATCCAGAACTCTATCGAAAGGTTTCTCTCGAAGAAAATGGCTGGGATCTTGGAGGATCTTTAGGGAAGTTCTGTAGGGTGGGCTATGCCCACGCGGAAGGTTTGTCAATACAGAGTGATGGAAAACATGCCCACGGAAGCGTGGGTATGGCACCCAGCTTTTTAATCCTGTACGGAAAAAACATTGCGCTTCTTTGCGCCCCTTTGGTTTTTGGGCTAAAATCCAAAGAAGCGCATGGGTAGGTGAGCTTCTTTTGTTTTTAAGCAAATAATCAAACAATCTCAAAGAATCTCAAAAACTCTCTTAGAACCTTCGTTTTTGAGAGAAAAACCGAAGAAGCTCAAAGAGTCTCAAAGAAGCTCACCTTTCCGTCAGGTCTGTCGTCGATAATCAAATTCACGGATGCTGCCTTAACTGCCAATACCATTGACCGTCCGTACCGGATTTCCATTTGTCAATGCAACTGTTTCGTCCTGAGATTCGCTTGATCGTAGACCAACTGTGTCCTTCCTGGTCGGCGGCTTGGCGAACGGCGGTAGCGGGCATCTGTCCGTCGTTGAGAAGCGTATGCAGCCATTGCTCGGCGTCGTCTCGGGCCCGGCTGGTCATCCCCGATTCGGGGCCTGTCATCATCTCATCCACATCCTGGTCGATGGGATTCGCGTCGAAGGTGACCGCCCCATCCGGCTCTTCGATGCAGAAGCGGATGCCCCTCGGCCGGATGGCGTAGTTACACTTGACCGGCATCAGGCAGCGCCACAGCCTGCTGTCACGGCCTGCGTCGCCCGCGTCGCGTTTTTCCTTGACGACCGCCCAGACACTGCGGGCCGCGGCGGTAAAGGCAATGCTGCCCAGCGTGCGGTGAATCGCACCCAGGTCCACCTTCTTGGAAAAATGGCTCACCGCGGCGACGGCGATGTTGTACTGCTCGGCGAGCCGCTGCAGACCCACCAGGGCCGAACGGACCTCGGCATTGCTGTTGGCGTTGATCCCTTCCATGTACGCCGTGATCGGATCGAGAATGATCAGCCGGCAGTCGCCCAGCGAATCCAGCGTCGCCTGCAGACGATAAAGCCCGCCGGTCACATGAAACGGCCTGGCGGTCGCGGCATCCTGAACATGCACCTTGCTCGTGTCGGCCTCGTTGGCGATCAGACGCGGCAGCAGCACCCGCGGCAGGTCGTCCTCATCCGAGAGGATCAGCACCGAGCCTTGCACAGCGGGATTGTTCCGGGGCGTCGGCCAGGGCCGGCCCGTGGTCACCGCCGCGGCAAGCGACATACTGCAGAAGGTCTTGCCCGCGCCCGGCTCGCCCGCGATCAGGCTCAGCATCCCCAGCGGCAGCACATCATCAACGAGCCATTCGACCGTCTTCGGCTGGACCGAGTCGGCCCGGATCAGATCCAGCGACCGGCAGTAGCGGGTCAGCTCGCCTTCGGTAAAGAGCCTGCGGATCTGTTCGATGCGGTCCGTCAGCGGCTCTTGTGTCCTGCGGAGCGTCTCCCACGCCTCGTCCAGGATCGACAGACACCGTCGATAGGCAGCCTTATCCAGGACGATATTGGCGTAATACTGCCAGGATTCGGCACTGGGAACGGATTCGTGGATTTTCACCAGATACTCTACCCCGCCTGCGGCCTCGATGGTTTTGTTATCCTTCATTCGATTGCGAAGCAGCACCAGGTCAATATACCCGCTGTCCCCGCTGTCCTCGTACTGGTCCCGAATCGCATCGAATACCAGACGGTGCTCCGGGCGAAAAAAGCACTCGGTGCTTACCTGGGAAGTAACCTTCGTAATAATGCTGGTATCCATGACCATCGAGCCCAGCAGGGCTCCCTCAGCGGCCAGATCGTGTCGCTCCTCGTCGGGTACCGTGAGGCTGAGTTTGGTTTCGCTCGCTTGCACTGTTGCCTCCTCCTTTTCTGATTCTTCGTGTAATATCGTAGTGTAATATGTTATCTGATAACCTAACTATGAATATATTTACCATCATCCAATAACTTTTCAAGCCGTTTTTTCCAAAAAAACCAACTTTTTTCCAAACCCATGCTGTTGTTTCCTGTCACCCCGGTCCCCGAGCCGGGGTCTAGTGATGAGAATGCAGGCCGTACGTTATTGCTCTGGATGCCGGGGCAAGCCCGGCATGACAGCCTTGTAGGATGTCTATAAATATATAGACAAAAATAAATAATAAGTCTATTTATATGTAGACAAAAAGAACGATATAGTCTATATATACGTAGACAATATGAAGGAATGCGAAGGTTACTGCCATGAAAGCAAAACAGATCAATTTGGCCAGGGCCCAGTTGGATGCGACTCTGGAGCAGTTTCGGTCTTTACGCCCGATCGCTCCTCCCAGGAAAGGGTGGATTCGTGCGATTCGGGATGCACTGGGGATGACAGGCGAACAACTTGCCAAACGGCTGGGGATCAACAAGCAGCGCGTCAGCCGCATCGAACAGGATGAAAAGCTGGGAAACATAACGCTCAAGACACTCAGAAACGTTGCAGAAGCCCTGGACTGTGAATTCGTCTATGGATTCGTGCCCAGGCAGTCGCTCGAAACAACCTTACGCAATCAGGCACGGTCTGTCGCTGCACAACGCATGGCACGCAGTGATCAGCAGATGCGACTGGAGAAACAGGAACTGAGCCGGGAGGAAAAGGAAAAGGTCCTGGAGAATATGATCACGGAAATGATCAACACGATGCCAAGATCGCTGTGGGATGAACGATGATGAAATTCGATATACCGCAGGGAGCCACGCCTCTTGATCCGAACGAACTGGAGGGATTAATTCTCACCCATATCACAAGACGCGCGGAACTGGACCGATGGGAACAGGAGAACATCAACGAAGCGCTGGCCTGGCTGGCCGACCACAAACCCAAAGACATCCTGAATGAACGGTTCATGAAACGACTTCACAAAAAAATGTTCTGTAACGTATGGAGATGGGCGGGCACTTTTCGGCAGAGGGATAAGAACATAGGCGTCTCATGGTATACCATTCCCGTTCAATTGAAACAACTATGCGATGATGCCCAATACTGGATCGAGCATCGAACGTTTGAAGCCGATGAAATCGCCGCTCGCGTCCATCATAAGCTTGTCTGGATCCATCTTTTCCCGAACGGAAATGGAAGACACGCCAGAATCATGGCGGATATCCTTCTGGAATATGGTTTCGACAAGCCGCCATTCACCTGGGGCAGAGCCAATCTCATCCGGTCCGGGCAGGATAGAACAAAGTATATCGAATCGTTACAGGCCGCCGACCGTGGTGATTATCGTCTTCTGTTGGAATTTGTGAGGTCGTGATTGTTCAGGAATGTAGGATGGGTTCGGTGTTTTCCAAGCCCATGCTGTTGTTGCCTGTCATTCCGGCCTCCTCTGTCATCCCGGCCTTGAGCCGGGATCCAGTAGGAAGCATGTTGGCCTCACAACCAAATTCTGGATGCCGGGTCAAGCCCGGCATGACAAAAAAATATCCTCCTTATCAACGAGCTTACTTCATTTCTTCCTTGATCTCGTTGAGCAGGTTGATCGCTTCGATGGGCGTGAGGCGGTCGACATCCATGGAAGTTAGTTTATCCAGAACGGATTTGTGTTTCTCGACAAAGAGCGAGTCCTCCGTCTCGACGGTCCTGCTTTTGGAGAGGCGCTGCCCGGCCGCTTCCCTGGCGAAGGTCGATTCCAGGTCGTCGAGGATCTCGTTGGCCCG
>JAFGPC010000178.1 GCA_016926155.1 Sedimentisphaerales bacterium | reverse complement strand
GGATCCCAATTCTAAGCGTGTCGTGCACAGAGAATTTGACGCATGCGCTGTATCCCAATTATGGCGAGATCGCCTGGAACTTCATGAGGCATTTTGCCCGTGAATCTAAGACCGGTAAATTGCTGTATACACCTCAATGAACAGAGGGCTTTACTTCCAGCATGAGGCAGTTGGTTCTTGCTGGGTGATTTTGAAAACGGACATCGGAATGTCCGAAGGGCACTATCGGTGCGCTTGCGTTTTGCTTGCGTCTGGAGGTTGCACAGGTTGGAATAAGTATGAAAATCTTGCAGGAAAACGCGTAAAGTATTGATTATATTGAGTTAGAAGCAAGCTGGCAGTCAGGAGGTCGCGAGTTCGATCCTCGCCAGCTCCACCAATAGAATCAAGGGTTTATGGCCGTTACGCCCTGTTTCCATCCTCCATTTTCTCCAAATTCTAAGAGATCACTTCGCCGGGCCGGTGCATCCCGCCGGGATCGCGGCCGTTCCACCACACGATACCGCGGATATTGACATCGCTTGCGCGTCGTTCAGATTTTATGGTCTGGACAAAGGTGCGCATCTGCCTTTGCTCCGCAGGTGAAAGGAAACGCAATTCGCCGTCTACCGACACAGCTTCCCTGCGGCGCACGTATCTTTCCGCCCGGCTGACAGTCGTATATTTCGCGCTGCCCGGCTGCGGGTTCGTTATTCAGATTTTTGACATAGTATGGGTGATTACTCCGACACAGCGGGAGTGTTTTGATCCCTGGTCGCGCTTCCTGGTGCTCCAATCTGGCGCGCATATCCGAATCGAATCACCTTCTCATCGAACACAGCCGTACGGTAGCTGTTTCATGCCGTCGTGAATGTCAAGAAACCCTGATACCCTTTTTTATTGAACGGTAAAGGATTTGAATTCGGGCAAGAACCGGGCATTCAGGAATATTCGGCTGTTTGGGTCGGGCCGTCATTCGTCGCCTGGGATCGTTATTTTTTCAGCAATCGACTATCTGGGGGGTCAAGGGCACTTCTACGATATGCCCACTATTCAAGCCTATGAACTATGTGTTGTGAATAAAGCGTTTACAGAATTCATCAAAATTCGCAGTTTCTCCCTATTTTGAGGTTTCTGCCCGCGAATTGGTGCCCAATTGCACTGAATTAGAGAGGTTTCGATAAATTTCCAACAGCGATAATCGGCTATTTACCTTCTTTGGCTAACATCCATTTCGTCTTCTTTCAAGAAAGCATGTTTATTTTTTATGTCACAAAGATACTTTTTGTCTCACTATATAGTGAAACCGCGAATCCCATAAAAGTTACGAGGTCACCGATGTCGAAAAGCGACCGACACTATATCGAAAGATGCTTGGATGGCCATCCTAATGATTTTGGCTATCTCGTAGATCGCTATACGTCAATGATTGTCGCTAATTTGACAGGCAAGCTTGGGAATAAAGACCATGGAGAGGAAGCTGCGCAGGAAACCTTTGTCCGGGCCTATTTCAATATTAATAAACTGAAAAAGCCGGATTCGTTTTACGCCTGGCTTTTGGGAATTGCGGATCGTATTGCAAAGGAACAGAGAAGGAAGAGACAAATTCAACTTAAGCAGGAAGAACTATCTTCAATTAGGGAAACAGGCACTGCAATAGAGCAAAAACCGGATATGGATCTTCGGAGAGCCATATCGATGTTGCCCGATGCCTACAGAAAGGTCATACTTTTAAAATATTACGGCGAAAGATCATGTAGTCAGATTGCCGAACAGCTTGAAATTTCCCTATTTACAGCCACAAAAAGGTTATCCAGAGCTTACGTTCTGCTGCGTCAGTCTTTGAAGTTATTCCAGGGGGGGAAATCAGGAGGTGCTAGATGAACTGCACGGAGTGTAAAGATCTTTTGGGTGCATATATCGAGGATTTGTTAGAAGTATCTCATAAAAAGAATGTTGCTGATCACCTTGGCCAATGTCCTATATGCAGTGGAGAAGCCGAAGCTGTTCGTAAAATTCAGATTCGACTTATCGACGACAATAGGGGTGCGGATCAGTCCCCTCTCAAAGATGAAATCATGAATCAGATTTTAAGAGAGCAGAATTCTAGACTCAGGACAGCAGATACAACAAGCTTTGTGTCCAGATTAGGGAGTGCTTTTATAAAAAGATCCATAATTATGATTGCAGCTGTAGTCGTTATTTTGATTGCGGTGGTTATAGGCTTGAATTCTATCCAGGATAATATAACGTTTGCTGAAATTGTCTTGCCGGTACTGAATGCGCGAACTCTCGAATACGATGACATGAATAAAGACTGGCAAATTGTCGTGGCTCATACGATAGTCTTTGACCGCAAAATCAGGATTTCATTTTCCGAAGTCCCGTTTAAGGATATGAGTTACGTTATAGATATCGACAGCTCTCAGCTCCTGGGACTGGATCATATTCACAAAACCTCAACCATTACGGACGCTGATATCGCAGGAATCGCAAGAGAGGATGAGATTTTGAGAACGGTGCGCAGTGCCATCCAAACGGCCCTGGAAGGTCCCAAATCGGCCATAGTGGAACTCGGATGGCAGACCGTGGACGGTCAGGACCTTCTCGGTTTCAGGTTCAATCCCGGAAATGAAGGAGAAGAGGTTTTTGTTTGGGATGATCCCTCAACGGAATTTCTGGAAAGAATTAGCATTATCAATGGAGATCCTGATCCGAATCAGGGATACACATTGAACCTGATGAATATCCGGTTCGATGTGCCTGTCGATGCATCCCTTGTGGAGGTGCCGCCCGATTACAGGATGATGCATTTTAGAGAATTCATGCTCCGGTATTTTGAAGAAAACCTTCTGAAATATTTAAAGCCCTGGGCCGAATATCTTTACGATGGCGTCTTTCCGGAGATAACGAGTCGAGACGAATTTCTTAGCCAGTTTTTGGTGGGATACAGACTGGGAGTTTCAACACCGGAAGAAATAAAGGAACTTGTAATCTCTGGAGCAAGTCTGAGTCTGCCTGGACTATTTGATGAATACGATAAACTAAACCTTGATGAAAGAAAAAAGCTTTCGGGCACTCCTATACCAACCATGTTTTTTTATTATATCAATTTGTTCGAGGCCGAACTGGAATATTCAGGAGGCGGCGTGCCATTGGGAGATGGGAACAGCGAGGTCTTTCGTTATCGTTCGCCGGATTCGGACTCCTGGCGTGTGATCTATGGAGATCTGCACGTGGAGAACGATCCCTCGAAGTAAATTCAAAATAAGTTTCAGCTAAAAGCCGGGCGATTGGCTGGCTTTTTATATCGCACCTTTGATTGAAACAGGTAATAAGCGCAGCTGAACGAAAGGATCTCAGGAAGGTCTTTCAATCGCAATTGAATGCGCCTGGTTTGGGTACACTCTGGAAAAACTATTCAAGATGATAAAGCTCAATTTATTTGTATGTATCAAGGAGTTCCATAATATCTAGATAAATAGATAAAAAATATCACGAATCGTATCCTCAACAGGTTTGAAAAACTGAAGGAACTGGTGACGGTGGAGCAGTGTACGAAATTTAAGAATATATACCAACACAATCAGCCCTTCGGCCGTTTAATAGTGTATGAACGGACAACTAATGACAAAGGCCTTTCCCGTGGCTTCAGTGCGCAATCCAGTCGAACGGCTGACGGCTCTGTTTGACACTCACTACGATCGGCTATACCGCTTAGCACGACGCCTCGTACCATGTGTAGACGATGCTCTCGATCTTGTGCAGGAAACTTATATGAGAGTGGCGCGTTCTCCGAATGCTGTCCCAGTTGGGTTCAGGAACGAGGAAGCTTGGCTCGTGCGCGTTCTCATAAATATTCGGCGTGACCAATGGCGACATGCTGCTGTGCATGATCGCATCAATCGAAACACAAAGTCAAACCGCAGCGATACTACTAGCGCTGGGAGCAATACAGAAGGCGTAATTATTGCACACATGACCGTATGGAAGGCTCTTGATAAACTACCGCCTCGCCGTCGTGCCGTTGTTGTTATGCATGAACTCGAGGGATTGGAAACCTCGTCAATTGCTTCGCTGCTTGGAGTCAGTACGATAACGGTTCGATGGCACTTGTCACAAGGAAGGCGAGAGTTGGCCCGCATAATAAATCCTGAGGTGTTACAACATACAGGAGGCATAGAATGAACAATATCAGAGATCTTTTACGGGAAGCCGACCCTCTTCGGATCGAATCAGAGCCCTCAGCAGCTGATCGCAGCATTCAACGCCAGGCAATCGTGAAAGCTACTACCAATTCGGTCCTGTCTCCAACAGAATCCCGGTCGCGAGTCCCGGTCTATATAAGTGTTATGCTGATTGCCATTGTGGCATTCGCCGTTGGTTATGGGCTGTGGTCGCCATTCATTAATGATGTGCAGGCAGCTGTCCGATTTGAAATCAGGCTGGTGGAAGAGAACCCTGCGCCTGGCCTGCAAGAGGTGAAGGTGGCAGACGGAACGTTTTATCTCCACAATGATGTGGTTGTTACAAACAGCGACATCGCGCAGGCGAAAGTCCTTCCACAACCAGGTGGGTCTATATTCTGGGTCAGCGTCACATTTACTCCTGCAGGCGCCCGAAAAATGCATTCTGCCACCGAGAAAAATATCGGCAAACGTATGGCGATACTGATCGACGGCGAAGTGATATCGGCGCCAGTGGTGAGGGATGTGCTTAATGAGTCTGCAGTGATTAATGGTAATATAACAAAAGAGGAGGCCGAGAGAATCGTTAAGGGTATTACAATCCAGTAAGCTCAACAAGCGCCAGATTTAAGAATACAAATCGGAGCTCCAAGCTATTGTGGTCGATAACTAAGAGCAGCAAGATGAATTGAGTGTCGATCCACCTCTTTATGAACCTGGGTGCTGGGAATGTTACATCCGGATTCCGGAAGGGAGTGTGACCATATTGAGATTCTTCACCATCGATTATTCTTCTTTTGGCTTGACGCATTCAGGTAGGCTGGTTATTCAAGCTGTTATTGCCTTATGCATAGCTTTGAGTATCGGCTCCCAAGCCCAGCAGCAAGCTCCGGACTGGGAATTCAAGGTCCAGAATAGGGTCGACGCTTTAATAGCAAAGAATGGCTCCGGAACTGATTCGGATCTGCAAGAGCGCCTGCTGCAAATGGTAGAGGAAGACCAAGCTGTTAGGAACAAATTATTCCAAGCATCTCCTGATACTGAAAAGGAAATCCAGCAGTCTCTCGAAGATATGGACCGAAAGCTGACCGCAGAGCTCAAGGGAATTGTCCGAGAGCATGGCTGGCCCACAATCCGGCTCGTGGGAATAAAAGCGTCACAAGCGGCTGAAACAATTCTAAACCACTCGCCTGATCATGATTTCCAACAAGAATTGATCCCCAAATTAATCGAAATGGTAGAACAAGATGAAATACTAGGCCACGATCTAGTACATATTATTGACAAAGTTTTGCTTTCGGAAGGGAAACCTCAGCTATTTGGCACGGTATTCCGGTTTGAGGGTGAATTTATGATTATGGAACCTGTGCAGGATCCGGAGCATCTTGACGAGCTCCGAGCCCGATATCTTTTACCCCCAATGAAAGAATACATAAAAATGATGCAGGACTTTTATCATAAGAAGTTGAAATAATGGTGTCGTTCTTTTCAATGATCCGACGAACAGTTGATCCTGTATGATGTTTAGAGCACCTTACTAGTTATGAAGAGCCCTTCTGGATGATGAACAAAGGTTTTTTATACAACAAGCAGAGGCAATGGAAATGATTAATAGTATAAGTAGAAAAAGGGTTCGCACCCAGAAATTGAGATCCGTGGGAACCGGCCGATAATTGCACATGCCCATCATGAACAGACTGTCTAGGAATTCTATTCTCAGCGCATGTTTGCTGTTGTTTCTCACATTTCTATATTCCGAATTAGAGCAGTTTTTACTGAGGTTCTATAGCATTGGATTTGCTATTTTCCTTTTCTCCATCCTCTTGCTCTGCCTATAATGAATTTAGGCTCCATACGGATTTATCAAACAATAAGAAAGCAAGTTTTCCCGGGGAGGATTGTCGCATCAGATTGTCCGTATATTTGTCCAAATTGCATAAAAGACGTAAGGATGTAATGAGATAGTCATATCAACATCTTAACAATGATTGGAACAGGATATGTTGCATATAAAAATCTCTAAACCTATGCATCTGTTCACTCTGAGTGTTCTGTTCTGTTGTATGCAAGGACAAATCATTAGAAGTCAAACACAGGAAATTGTGCTTAGATACCGATTCATTGAGGGTTCAGGATCCTCCGAACTTCATTCTGTGATGGGTAGCGTCAAAGTGCAGCGTCTGCTGCTTGAAATTGCTCAAGAACCAAGAAATAGGGAGTATCTTGAATCAAAACTTCAGGGAACGCAAATTGCTATCGAGGATCTTCTGGACTTAAGCTTAGTTCATGCCAAAGACAATTTATACACAATCAGCTTTCTTATTTTCAGCAGTAAAGATCTGTTTCGGATGCGCGAGATAACGGAATTTCATGCTCGCATGTTGGCAAACGCCATCCTCAATCGTCACACGGAAATTGAAGAAGATGTCAAAGCCTACCAGCTTTCTGGTGTGGATCCGCATGCAGTGCTCTACATCATTATCGGATGCTTTTCGCTGGACTGGGATGGTCTTGCTCTGACAGAAAAGAGGCGATACTGGACATCCCCTTCTCTCTTCAGGCGTATTTTCCCAAAAACCATTGTATATGCATGGCAACCTACGGAATTGTCAAAAAAATATTTTTATAAAGGTAGTCACAATACGAAATATGGTAAGTCGGTTTTGACATCATTTGGTGATCACGAGATTCAACCGCGACATGCATTCCCGGATGTTTTATGGCAACAGGATATATATCCAGATACGCTAAAGCTGAGATTGAATGAAATTTTGGGATTGTCATCTAAAAAGACTGTAGGCAAACAAGTTGCCAGCTTGATGACCGTCTTGCGAAATGGCAGTATGAATCGGACAGAGTTGGCAGAAGCAGTGGGCACATCAGAAGATCAAATCAAAAAACTTACGAATATCCTGGTAGATTTTCTATATATAAATGAAACACAGGGTAAGTATTCAGCCCGCATACCTGTATTAACCTCTCGCGATTCTTTAACTGTTCAAAATATTCGGAGGATCGGAAGGGAAGAATTAGAACACTGGCTGGAATTTGGATACCCACAGCTTCAGAAGGAACTAATGGATTTAGCTCCTTTTCGGTACGGAGTCCCTCAATCCGAACTTTTTTACGAGATTTGGCACGACATATTCGGAGCTGCCAATCGGATGCTTGTTGAGTCAGGCCTCTTTGCGGATCCGTATTCCGATTATTATGGTGCAAAAGGCATTATCCCGGTTGTGTTTGATGATTCTCTATATGAAAAGCCGTAAAAATCTACTGTACGATTTAGAACAGGATTTTTAAGGAACGGTTTACAGCCTACACTTCTATTAGAAAAGTACATTTATGCAGATTTGTATCAATTTAGCTTTTAATTTGGTTTAATAGTTAGAATTAAATCGGAAGGAGATAACAAAATGCGTAACTTGACATTAATCTTCGCAGCCCTAGTTTGTCTGGGTTTTACTATACCTGTGCTTGCTCAGGACTCTCCGCAACAGGGCGGCGGCATGGCAATGAAGAAGTATAAGATTGACGAATTCGTCGCGAAAGTCGACGCCGACAAAGACGGTTTAATGACAACAGGAGAGTGGAAAGAAGCGGGATTGGTAGAAATGCCTTTTAATATGTGCGACTCAAACAAGGATGGCAAGCTTGCTAAGTCGGAATTTGCAGCCTGTGATTTACCAGAAGCAATGGACACTAATGGGGACAACATCCTTTCAGTTTCCGAAATGATCGAATTCGACAAAAAAATGATGAGTGCTCCTAAAAAGATGTATGCAGCTACCAGCCCATATGTGGAAGGTGGTGCGACAGGAATGGATTTTATAAGGTTGTTTGACGCAGATAACGACGGGAAAGTAACACATATGGAATGGGAGAAGAAAAGGCCGTCCACCGTTTTCAAGGACAAGCACTGGCCGGAATATAATAAAAATATGGATGAATATATTACGGTAGATGAAGCTCCACAAAAGCCGTGAGATATATCTCTTCCATATGACGGGCAGTGATTTTCCTTTAATTAAAAGACCGGAAGCGAAATATATTTTTCAAAAACAGATTGCTGCATAAGCGCAGGCTGTCAGCGGATTATTTTTCGGCTTTCTTATAACTCACGCATAATCCGTTGGACCCTTGCAGTTCCTGGATCTTTGTCTCCAGATTGGAAAAGCTTCGCACGTATTCAAGGAAATCGCTAACCCAGTAACCACCTCCGCCTCCAAACCCTCTTCCAAAGCCTACCCTGAATCCACCTCTTCCGCGTTCTCCTCCGCCACCGATATTTCCAACTTCAGTAACATTATGTGCGGCAAAGCAGCCACCCACCGACAGTTTCGGCTCAACCGCCTCTAAATAGTTCTTGTACCAGTCTTTATCCGCGTCGCAGAAAACAAAATCAAAGGGTCCTTCCAGTTTTGGAACGAGTTCATGCGCATCCGCTAGGCGAGAATCAATATAGTCGGCCACACCGGCTTCCTTAAAATGAGCCAACGCTTGATCGCGCTTGTATTCATCAATTTCAATTGTGATGAGTTTGCCGCCTGTTTTTGACAATGCCCAGGCGATCCAAATCGTAGAGTGGCCCGTTGAAGTTCCGATTTCCAGAGCATTCTTGTATCCATGTTGAAGGATGATATCGTGGAGCGCTTTGCCATCCACCTCCGGGACGTTCGCATCGCGCCAGGACCAGCGATGGCTATCAAGGAATTGTTGGACCTGTCTATCAATATTTTCAGTATTAGGTGGTTTTTGATCTTCAGCAGCAAAAGATATTGAAAAGAAAATTGGGATACAAACGCATAGGACGGTCACGAAATTAAGTAATTGTTTTTTCATGAGACTATCTCCTTAATCTTCGGCCTTATTGCCTCATTGACTATTTATACGGATACAGCGATTCCGGAGTAACACCTTTTGAAGTATGAAAATTATCCGGTAGGTGTTAACCGTTATAGATTGAAGGCAGTTCATAGACTCCTGATCGGAGCAAAGGCTCTATTTGTTTTTTTTGAAATAGCGGCTGCAGTATTAGTTCGCCTCCAAGAATTATAGGACGTTTTCCCCAAATCAGAACTGACCCGAATCAATCTCAGCGTTGTGATCGTCGCAAAATCCCGGACAAGCGCATTTGCAGTAACTTCCGAGCGGCATTCTCGGAAGTGATTACCAACTCCCGAATTACAGCCAAACCGGAAAAGTGACCTAAATATGTTGTAGCAGAATGCCTGGTTTTTCCCTTCCGACATGCAGTAGGCCGTTAATGCATGGGATGTTTTCCCCAATCTCCAGGTATTGCGTTGTGAGACGCACACGAAGATCATCGGAAACAAAAGGCGGACTGCAGTGCCTGGATCATCCGGTCCCTTCTTGTAGGAGGCTCATATTGATCTTCGGGGACTGTGAAAAAACCGGAGCGGGACCGCACATGCACTCCGCGCCGTTTCACACGAATTTCAATGTTGTGATACTTGGGTTTGTCGCCCTGCATTTCCGCTATGGTTGTCGCATCGGGCTGGTAGCCTATGAGGTAGTAGATTTCACCATCCTTTGTAGCCTCCTGCAATGCAACATCGACGAAGTTGTGATGCTGGAGAAACAATCCTCCTGTCTTCTGAGCCATGAATGCCAGACCCTCCCGCGATATGGCAATGTCAGCGGATGAAACATCCATGTAAGCCCCCCATGAACCGCCCCTCGGATCGATGGTATGGATTACGACAGCAGCCCGGTTGGCATCTTGAAGCAGACTGTGAATTCTGTCCTTAGTGGAGTCGCTCAGGTTCATTGAAAAAACGGCGCCAGCATCGCTTACTTCGTAACTGTCGAAATTCATCACCAGGCTTTCGCTGAAGAGAATGAGGTTTTTTCTTCCGGCCAGGGCCTCCATACCGTTTATCACATATCTGATTGCCCCAAGAGTTCCCAAAACAAGACCACGACTGCGTTCTTCCTCCAGATATAGCGAAAGTGCCGAAATAGCCGACACCTGTGTATAGCTCGAGGCCCCGACCCGACCGCTGACATTGAAACGAATGCGGTCGATTGCGGCATGGAGTATCTGTTTATTTCCGGTAAACTGCTGCAGGCTGCCTATTCCTGAGCCTGTCAGGATCACGGCTACAAGATCGCCTGGCAGCATTTCTTCATCGACCCATTTTCTGAGTGTTTCCCGTATCCGGACCGTATTGGGGAAGGAGAGTGCCAGATCGTCCACCACCAGGGCAATAATGCGTCTTGCCTGGTCGGCTTTTAACCGGGTTGGTGGTGGCAGAGGCGGTGGAGGCGAACCTTTTCGCGGTTTGGAAGATTGTATTTTCGCAGTAGGGCTGGGGATGTCAGGATCCTACAGGCGAACCAGTGAAAAGTTGGTGATTTCCTGGGGCTTGCCGTCCTGCAGGATGATGAAATCTTTTGCGGTCAGGTCGGTAACTGGACGTCCGTCCTTGTCCGTAACCACGGCATCCACCTGCACGAGGTTCACATAGACGCGGAATATCTTGGTGTCGGCAGGATCCTGCGTGGTGTCGGATTCTTGAGCTTGCGCCGTCGCCAGCGTACATAGAAACAAAACCGCAGGGAATAGTTGTCGGATCACAGTCATTCTCTTCGTTGAGAGGTTATTATGAATACTTTTTTTACCCTCCTCGGTATGCCGGTTCCAGACTGATTTTGAATATCCTATATGCTAACAGGATTATCGTTTTTTTACAGAGAGCTTTATGAAATTTGGATGCAATATCGTGCGGAATGGTTCAGGAGTATTTTCCGGCACCCATAGCACCTGTTATTCAACGCCGATCAGTGTCCTGTGTTTTCAGGGGGTAATCCCTCGAGCTGCTTCATACATTTCTGAAATCAGACTGGATGCATCGAGAACAGGTGAAACATCATAACTCCACCACGGATCTCCAGAAGTGTCCTCTTCAGCAGGCAAATTGAAAATAAGTTTTCCAAAGAAGAACGCATTTTCATAATCGCCGCTGCTGAGGGCAAGCCTGCTTAAACTCAGCAGTGGAGACTGAGCGTTCGGATAAAGTTTTGTGGCCGTTTCAAATTGCTCGCAGGCTTCTTTTCCACGATTCAGCCCCGCCAGTTCGTTTCCGAGGTAGAGGGAACAGTAGTACCGAAGCTGCGTATCCGTGATGGAATCGGCAGCTTTCCGCAGTTCCTCAACAGCCTCCTCATGATCGCCGAGGAGTCCCGTCACCCGGCCAAGATGCAGCCGCGCTTCGGAAAACTCCGGATCGGCTTTCAGGGTCTTCTGAAAATATTCCCGGGCCTTTTTCAGTTCCGATTTCTCCGATTCGAAGGGGTAGACCTCTCCCTCCGGTGAAAGGGCATTTTGAAATGTGGACCCAGCATAATTTTCGTGCAGGACGCCGCTGTAAAATAATAAGACAGGATCGGATGAAAAGAATTGGAGCGCCGGAACAATATTATTCTCTACGTAGGCAAAAAGTCCGTTTGAGAGCATGAAAGCGGTCGAAGCAACATACCACTTGCGGACCATTTCGTCTTCTGATGGGTGTGGAGAAATTCCGTCAAGAAGGTAGCGCGCAAATCTCCAGTGCCACCCTTTGCCCACAACGGTTCCACGGCCGTCCTGAATCGAAATGGCAGCATCCTTTATTATTTTAAATACTCGTTCCCATGGAAAAACGAAAGGTGCCCTGGGCTTTTTAACCAGGAGGGCGCTGCTGTCCACTATCTGGAAACCATCCTGGTAAACCACGATTGCTTCGGGCGCATAGCCGGTATCCAATTGCAGCATGGCTATGTCGGTATGCAGCAATGCCGCCCTTTTCAGCAATTGCTGCGAATCGTCTGTGAGATCCAGAAAAGGAAGAATATTTTTTTTGATATATCGACTGCCGTTGAATAGATGGATGATGCGGTAACTTATTTGGGGATTCAATTTCCCCTCCCGGATATTCCCGGCCAGGTAAAGAATAATATTCAAATCTTCGACCGGCCAGCTTCCGACCTCGACCGCCGCCGCATCCGGCTTGCCGGGAATGTGTTGCTCCACGGCTTCCCGCCATTGCTTTGCTTTAAGTGTATAGTATTCCCGGCGCTTTTCCGCATCCGGATCCTCGCCTTCCGCCAGTACTTTTTTCAATAACTGACGTATGTTTTCAGCGCTGCCGTCAGAAAGGTCCAGTGCAAGCGCCTTTCGGTATTCTGCAGCGGCTTCTTCTATTTCTCCCGTCTGCTGCAAGACGATTCCCATGGATGCATGACATTCCCCGTCTTCCGGATCGAGTCTGCAAGCTTCCCTGAAGGCTTCCATCGAGGCATCAAAGTCTTTTATCCGAGTTAGGGCGCGGCCCAGGTCGAAATGATACCTTGCAATGTCGGGATGCAGCCGGATGGCTTCCCGGAAGTCCCCGATGGCGGATTCCACATCCGCCGTTGCGCGGATAATGGCTAGCATATAATGGGATTCTGCGTCATCCGGTTGCAGCCGGACGGCCTCTTCGTAGGCTGCAACGGCCTGTTCCGTCTCGCCGGCCAGATGGTACACCGTTCCCGTCTGTTTCCATAAAACGGTGTCATCGGGATATTTCTGGAGCTCTTCCCTGTAGGACCGGGCCGCTTCGGCGAAAGCCTGGGCCGCCTCCTCTTTCTTGTCTTCCCGGTTCGCTTGGTTGCCTTTGTGAATCCACGCTGCAGCCTTTTCAAGATTCGATGGTTCTGTTTCAGGAATTACCTGAAAATCCAGGGACCTGGCGGCAAGACTGCGCTCTTTCTTTGCCAGTTTGTCCCGGACCTGCAGCTGCAGTATGTAATCCCCGGGCGGTATCGTTTTTCCCAGGCGCAGTCTCTTTTTAATCGGAATCCTGGCTGGATCGCCGATTCCGCTGACGTCCACGGTTTCAGGATCGCTTCTGAAAATCTCGCTTCCGTCCCTATAAAGAACGGTCTGGGTTTCCAGGTCGGGCGGCAGTTCCCGGCGGGTTTCCGCATTGTAGATCAGGACCAGGTATTCGACGCTCTCTCCGGGCCGATACTGCCGGATGGCCGGGCTCTTTTCATGGTTCTCTCCGGTAGAGTATAACCGCTCCGCTGACTCGCCTGCTGTGTTAGAAAGGATCCGCCTTATATCTTCGTTTCTGCCGAGTGTAAAGAGATCCGATAGCGACAGGCCTTCCTCCTGCAGATCAGGAATCTCTATGTACTGATACGCGGATCCGATTTTGCCCGACCCCTGATCTTTTACGGACAGCCGGACAAAGTAGGCGCCGGGATCCTTGGCCGGAATGGTGACGGAAAACCGCAGCCCCTGTTCCCGGACCGACAGAATGTCCTGGGTGGTGAGGGGGATTCTGTGTTCCATCCTGTCTGCATCGCGTATCAGCCCGTCGAAGCCGGTTGTGGCCGCATACGTTTCCAGGGAGATATAATTTCCGCCATTTTCGTCACGGAGAACGGTCAATTGACGGCCGGGCAGATGCACCCATGCCCGCAAACGATATATTCCCTCAAAATCGTATACGTAACCGGATGCCAGACGGACCGTCAGTCCTTCCTGTAGAAGAGGGGACAGCATTGCCTGCGTCAGTGTATCCCCTGAGGGCGCAGGGGCATACGGAGTTTCTGTTGTGCTGAAAAATCCTGAGCGGGAGCGCACATCGAGGCCGGATCTAGTCACCCGAACTTTGATGTTGTGAAATTTGTTCCTGTTGTCCCGCATTTCCGCCACGGTTTTTGCGTCGGGACGGTAACCGATCAGGTAGTAGAATTCACCGTCATTTACCGCCTCCTGCAGGGCAAGCTCTACGTAATTGTGATGGCGGATATACCGCCCGCCGGTCTCATCGGGCAGTATGAAAAGGCCTTCCTGAGACTTGATCCATTGTTTCTGGCGCCTTTCAGCTATTGCATCTGCTGATATTGTTACGGAGGCACCCTTGGAGAGAGGGCCGCCGGCATTGACAAGGGTGAGTGTATCTGCCGCTGTTGTTTCCGTCCAAACAGCCCCTCGGGGATCGATGGTGTAGAGGACGACCGCCGCCCGGTTGGCGTCCCGGGTCAACTGATCCAGCTTTTCCTTGACCAGATCGCTCAGGCTCATGTCCATGATCCCGCCGTCGTCGAAATGTATTTGCATATGTTCGCTGAAAAACATGAGGCTTTTTCTGCCGGGAAAGGTTCCCATGCTGCTGGCGACATATCGCAGGACTTCCAGGGTTCCCAGCAGTCTCCGGATGGTTTCCTCTTCGGGGAGAGATACGTTTGCCTCGGATACAGGTTGGAAACTTGCCGATCCTGTGCGGCTGAGAACATTGAAGCGGATGTGATCGATCGCGTTGTAAAGAATCTTTTTGTCGCCGGTGAACTGCTGCAGGCCGCTCATTCCCGCGCCGGTCGTGATTACGGCCACAAGGTCGCCCGGCTGCATTTCTTCATCAACCCATTTTCTGAGCGATTCCCTGACATGCACTGTATTGGAAAATGAGAGCCCCAGGTCGTCTACGACAAGAGCAAGGACCCGTCGAACCTGGTTTTCCTTCAGCCGGACCGATGATGGCGGCGGGGGAAGCGAATCTTCCCGTGACTCCGGGGCAGGTTTTTTCACTGTGGCTCCAGGGACTACGGGAGCGCTCGTCCGGACCAGTGAAAAGTTGGTGATTTCCTGGGGTTTGCCGTCCTGCAGAATGACGAAATCGTCGGCTGTCAGGTCAATGACGGGACGGCCGTCTTTGTCCGTAACGACAGCATCCACCTGTACGAGATTCACATTAACACGGAATACCTTGGCTTCGGCTGGATCATGGAAATCTGAGTATTCCCGGTTCTGTGCAGGTGACAGTGCGCAAAATAAGAAGAATACAGGGATTAGGTATCGGGCCATATTTGCCTGTCCTTCCTGGATTCTGCTGGATGTTTTTTGTTCGCAGCCGGTATTTGGATTTCCGGCTAATTATGAATATCCTATAAACTGGTCGGATTGTCTATTGATTTCACAAGGGGTGGTTGCGGGATTGAATCTCCGCCATAAAGCACAGTTCAGCAGGAGGAATCTTGCCCCTTTGCCGCAACTTACTGTCTCAAAGGTCCGGGTTATCTCGGTAACGCTGCCTCCAGCATACTCATCATCGCCAGAATCTTGTTTGAAGAAATGAAGGAACGGGTTCCTCTAGAGTGATTTCGATAATTCCAGGACCGTCAAATTGAATTGCAGCAATTCAAATGGATGTATCACACCGTAACCTTCCATTTGAAAATAATGCAGGCTGAGCATCCCACTCAGGATTTCTAATGGAAGACTTGCCCACAAACCAGGACTTAGAAATAGTTCAATATTTAAGGGGACTTACAGAATCGAGTAAAAATCACACTTTCTTAGATTTCCCAACTCAAGCCCGGGATTCATGGCGAAATTCTGTCAACTATGAATCTTCTTTTTCGCTTCTGACATAAGCGTTTTCCCTTATAATAGCTCCCAGATCCATCAAGACTTACGAAACAGGAAATAGCACGCCAGCAGTCGGAGGTTTACATGCCCGAGATCGGCCAGACGCTATCGCACTACAAAATCCTAGAGAAGATAGGTCAAGGAGGAATGGGTGAAGTCTACCTCGCCGACGACACGACCCTGGATCGAAAAGTCGCCCTGAAGTTTCTTCCTGAAGCTTTCACCAGCGATCCTGAGAGAATGGCTCGTTTCGAGAGAGAGGCAAAACTCCTCGCTTCCCTCAACCACCCCAACATCGCCGGAATTCATGGGCTGGAACAAGCCGATGGTAATCGTTTTCTAGTGCTGGAGTACGTGGAGGGCGAAACCCTTCAGGCAAGGCTGAGTAAAGGAGCTTTGCCGCTTGAGGATGCCCTTGAGCTATGCCGCCAGATAGCGGAAGGACTGGAAGCAGCTCATGAAAAGGGAGTCATTCACCGTGATCTCAAGCCAGCGAACGTGATGATTACGGCTGAAGAGAAGGTCAAGATTCTGGATTTCGGGCTGGCAAAGGCGTTTGCCACTGAGCAATCGGATCTGAACCTTTCGAATTCACCCACATTGAGTGTAGCTGCCACACAGCAAGGTATTATCCTTGGTACCGCAGGGTATATGTCACCGGAACAAGCCCGTGGCAAGTCTGTATGTCAGCGATCATCCCAAAACGTATTAATCTAAACACCCGCCGGAATTAGCCGCTTCAACATCATCCACGCCGCAGGCGTGAAG
>JAFGPC010000177.1 GCA_016926155.1 Sedimentisphaerales bacterium | reverse complement strand
TCATGTTCCGTGTCCAGGATGAGAATAACTACTATCGTTTTAGCTGGAACAATCTGGCCGGGTATAGCCGTCTGATCAAAGTGGTTAACGGTACGGCGAGTCAGCTGGCTTCACGTCCCGAAGGCTTTGTACTCAATCGGGATTACCAGATCAAGGTGGTATCTTCCGGTTCTGAATTGCGTGTCTATGTGGACAATGTATTGTGGCTCAGCGCCACGGATGCCACGTTCGATTCGGGTACGATCGGACTGTATTGTTGGGGCAATGCACCCGGTACCTTCTTTGACAATGTCCTCGTAACGGAAGTACAGAACGAGGAGCCTGTTCAACAGACGACACCCGACCTGACGGATGAATTTGCCGATGGAGACCTGGCTGACTGGATCGTGGTGGATCAAGGGGATCAGCTTGGACCATCGGACTGGTCGGTAAGCAACGGTGTTCTGTCACAGACCACCCATATTTATTCCGCCCCCACCTCTCCTTCGACGTTGCATAAACCTGGCACATTCGTCAAGTATGCCAACGGGCGTGGTTGGGCCGATTATCAAGTGGCGTGCACTTTGCGATCCGCCGGAATTAATGATTGTGGTGTGATGTTCCGTGTGCAGGATGACAATAACTACTATCGTTTTAGCTGGAACCAACAGGTCGGATATAGCCGCTTAATTCGTGTGATTAACGGTACTGCAACTTTACTTGCATCTCATACCAAAGGTTTCTATGTAAATCAAAACTATGAGATTCGTATTGTAGCGGCAGGTTCCCAAATCAGTGTGTATGTAAATGATGTGCTTTGGCTTAGCGCTTCGGATTCCACATTTGATATGGGATCAATCGGTCTTTACTGTTGGGGTAATGCGCCCGGAACCTTCTTTGATAATATTGTTGTTCAGGAGATACAGTAATCTCAACGAATCAATGATGTTAACATTTCAGCGACGATGCCGGAAAACAGACAGCATCCTCCGGGTAAGAAGTGCGTTATATCGTAAGATAAAAGTATTTCTGTGTCGATGGTCCGATCCGAAAGTAAGGATCGGACCTTTTTTTAGATTCTTCATCCCAATCACTCGGTATAAGAAAATGTGCCGGCATAGTTTCCACCTCCGAAAGTTGTTTAGAAGACGTCAGTCGTGAAATACAGACCTCGTGCTTTACACAGAGTATCCATGTTGAAAATATAATCAATGATAACCGGATCGGAGCATATAACTCCGATAGGGATGAGGTTGTATATATTGGTTTGCCAGGCCCTATTGGATTTGATCTAGTTTAATGTAAATGTCAGCCAATCCGGTCCGGCAATCAATGAGGGAAAACACCTCCCATAAACATTTAAAATGCATACAATATTCGTCTTTAAAAAGGAATATTTTGTGGGGCGTTTTTGTTCTGGATTTGCATGACACTCTCTCGTTTTCTCTGTATACGGTTCTTGGAATCTGGTTGGACCTAAGTGGAGCTGTAAATCATCGGGCTGTCAGTCGATGAAGGTCCGAAAAAATACTTGTGAATCATCAGAAACGCTGGTAATCTAATATAACTGTTTTGAACATCGCCCCACATAGCCTGAAAGCGGTGGAGGTGGCGGCATAAGATTGTAAGTGCGAGAGGATCGCGATATTCCCTATTTTTATGTGGGATTAGTAAGACATGGATCGTCCAGACAGTCAAAACCGTGCTTTCCAGGCTGAACCAAAGAATTCCTATCTAAAAATGGATTCTGGAAATCAACCTATCAATCTTATAACCTACCTTTTCATCCTTTGGCGTCATAAAAGCTTATTTTTATTTTGTCTTTTTCTTCCCATGGCTTTATTAGGCTGTAAGTATTTTTTTTCAGAGAGCAAATATCATCTCTACCTTCGATATGATATTCGTAGTTGGGAATTGACACATGAAGACGCCAGCCTGTTAGTGGATCGTTTTTACGCCAATGTTACTCCTTCGTTCATCCCAGGAATAAGTGAAGATGAATTCTCGAAGGTTAAAGTGGGGGTATGGCCGGTGGTGAAGTCAAGTCCCGCTTATCGGCCATCTCAGGACAATATGGCCGAATTCTTGGAGATCGCTTTTTCTGCCGAATCCCGCGAACATTTGGAGAGGGAAATGGCGAGCCTTCGTGGCTATTTTGAACAAGTTGTACAGTTATACTCTTTTCGGGATTTCCTCCTGAGGCAGGAGATGAATTGGCGAAGCCAAATCAATCAATTAGAACAGTTCCTTATCGATCTTGAACCACAAATAGAAATGCAAAAGGAGTTGTTTGAGCGGTTCAGTAGTATGAACAGTAGCGATGTTGAACTGCTTGAATGGGCGCCAGCCGGCGGGCAATTTGATCTTGGACAAAAAACGGAATTCCTTCCGGTTAGTTATCATGTGCGTGCGGTTCTCATTCGAATTGCAGAGCTGGAAGAGGAACGCCGCTGGAAGAAGTCTTTATGTGTTCGATATGATCATATGATCTCTGTCGCTCATTCCCTGTTGGAGACATTTCAGAGTATTCCATCGGATTACACGTTGGAGCGTCTTCATAATCATCTGGTTGAGTTCCTAAACGCTGAAAATGATGAAGCTGCTGTGCAGTTTGTCAACACGTTTCGTCGGAATGTCGAGAATCGCATGACTACGTTTCAATTGGCGGTTCCCGGTCCGGTTTCCTTGATTTCCTTAGATAGATTAAGGATCGGATTATTGACTTTTTTTGGGGCGTTGATCATTTCAGTGGTGGTCGTTCTGTTGTGGGAAGGAATCAGCTCCTCTTTGCGAGAAAGAGCGGAAGGATCATGAAGTGGCTTCATTTTATGATGGAGCGATTCCAGAATCTGTGAATGGTGCCTATAATTTTGTTTTCAATCTAACCGAGTTATTTCTCAATGTACATCGCAATTGAGGACAACTCATAAGGACGGAGTCTAGAAAATAAGAGTGACTATTGAGCGAAATACGTATTATGTGATTCCTTTCAATCGAACAAGATACGTGAATCTGGCGGAGTAATGACGTCTGTTTCAAGGATATGGGATTAATACGTAAAAACATTATTGCCAATCTATGTGGTCGAGGTTGGTCGACTTTTCTGGCCTTTGCTGTTTTCCCGATCTACTTAACGTTTTTAGGCGTTGAGGCCTATGCCTTGATCGGGTTCCATGCGGTTCTTTTTAGCCTGTTGGGGATGCTGGACTTGGGACTGAGTACAACCTTGACTCGGGAACAAGCTCGTCTTTCCGTTTGTGAGGAGGGCAAATCTGAACAGCGAGACCTTTTGTTTACAATGGAAAGCGTTTATGGCGTCATTTTGTTAACCGGTAGTGTTGTAGTCGTGCTTCTGGCAAAACCAATCGCTTTATACTGGCTCAAGGCAAATACATTATCAGAAGAAGCAGTCATTTGGGCTATCCGGCTTATGGGGCCTCTTATTGGGGTGCAAATGTACGTATTTTTTTATCATGCGGGCTTGTTGGGGCTTCAAAAACAGGTGGCAGTTAACATTGTAAGTGTCGTTTTTGGGACAAGCCGTTGTATTTTAACAGTTCTTTTTTTGTGGTTGATATGGCGAAACATCGTTGGCTTCTTCATTTGCCAAGTAAGCATGGCGATAATAGAAGTCATAACATTGAGAGTTTTATTGTGGAAAATTCTTGCGGGGAGCGCTCATAAGGTGGCCTTTCGGGTGACTATGCTGCGGGAAGCGGCTCCATTTGCAGGGGGAATACTTGGGAACAGTCTTACGGGGGTGATCCTGGTTCAAATGGACAAGTTTCTTCTCAGTCGTTTGTTGCCGCTGGATATTTTCGGGTACTATGTTTTAGCCTCCATGGGAGCTCATGCTTTGTGGCCTGTTATAACCGCGGTGAATCAGGCTTTTTTTCCAAAATACACACAGTTACTTAACCAGGGCCTTTATGACACAATGACTGAATTACATCATCGATGCAATCAACTGATTTCATTCCTGTTGTTTCCGATTGCCTGTTTAGTATTTTTTTTCTCGTATGAGCTCATACTTTTCTGGACGCATGACTCTGTTACTGCAGTACGATCTCATCATATTTTTACAGTACTGATTGTTGGAGTGGTATTTGCAGGATTGGCATTTCCGTATGTACAGGTTCTTTTTGCGGCGGGTAAGCCTCATGTACTTATGTGGATCAATTTATTTTCGATACCGGTCTTTGGGCTGCTTTTTATTTTACTCGTAAGCCGATACGGAGCAATTGGAGCGGCGATTACATGGTCCGTTGTTATCGGCGTTGGTAAGTTGCTCTCTCTCTTGTTTTTCGTGAGTCGTCCTATTCTAAAAGAAGATCCATTACGATGGTTTACTCGTGATTGTATAACACCGTTTATGTCGACATTGGCGGTGGGCTTTCTGGGCTGGTTATTCTGTCCGAAGAATATCTCACAAATCGAGCTTTTATTATGGATCGGAGGCATCTATCTTATGATGTGTATTGCAGCTTTTCTATCTGCAGATCTTCTTCGGGGAACAGGCATTGATTTTCTGGCGTCCTTGGTGAGATGGAGGCATAATAAAAAGTTTAATCCGGGAAATATTTATCCGGGAAAAGGTTCTTATGAACCATCCTTGAAAGAATAAGGGTGGTATAAGACCAAAATTCAACATGAGAAAAATCCCTATACGGCGACGATTTCTGTATTTTTATTTATTCCTTCAATATCGTTGGGAATATCTTCTCTATCGATTGAAATTCTGGAGGTTGACTGAGCAAAGAAACATACCTCATATCCAGAAAAGATCGATTATCAGGGAAATAGCGAGACAGTATAACGTGCATGTTTTTATAGAAACCGGTACGTATTTGGGGGATATGATTTTGGCGATGTCAACAAGGTTTGACAAATTGTATTCTGTAGAGTTGGATGAGAAACTATACAGGTGCGCCGGTCAACGACTCTCTCATAAAACAAATATCCACTTATTTCATGGAGACAGCGGTGATATTTTATGTGAAATTCTTACATGCTGTCAACAGCCGGCGATTTTCTGGCTTGATGCACATTACTCCGGAGAAGGTACTGCATCTGGACCATTGAAAACGCCGATTCTTCATGAGTTGACACACATTCTGTCGGATAAAAGTTCCCGTCATATAATCTTGATCGATGATGCGCGATATTTTAATGGAATTAATGATTATCCAACCATAGGTGAAATTCATCGTATCGTAAGGCAATTCCGCCCTGAATATAATGTTGAAATTGAAAAAGATATAATACGGATTGTGCCCGACAAGCAACCATCCCTGAATGGGATGAATTCTGTGCATTCTCCTGCTCGCACATATGTTGCATCATAATATATATAATCGATGTACAATCAGGGCTTGCTTTTTCTTGTATTTCAGAGTCATGAGGAATATGGTGGACCTTGCGTTGAAAGTTGCGGTGATTGACACGGCTACGATATTGAACCGATACCTATTTTTTTGTGTGTGGGAAAATCGGAAGTATTGACAATTGAAATGGATATCCACCAAAAAAAGTTGAGCCAAGTTCCGCTTCTTGTGGTTTCCTGTGACAGGTATAGTGATCTATGGAAGCCTTTTTTTACATTGTTCTGGAAGTACTGGCCGGATTGTCCTTTTCCTGTCTTTTTAGGGAGCAATCATGTCGTTTATGACGACCCAAGGATAAGGACAATACAGATCGGTAAGGATAGGGGCTGGTCATCCAATTTAAATCGTATGCTCGGTCTTCTCGATACAGAGTATGTCCTCCTCTTTCTGGAAGATTTTCTGCTCGAGGAGCCTGTCATTTCGCAGCGGCTCTTTGAAGCGATTGCTCTTGCAATCGATCATCATGTCGGTTGTTTGCGGATATACTCTATTCTTCCCCCGCCTCGACCGCTTGGAAGCTTGCCCGGTATTGGATATTTTGCCGCAGGAGACGAGTATCGTGTGACCTTACAAGTTTCTTTATGGAACGTGATAACATTGCGTAAGCTTTTGCATCCCGGTATGACACCATGGCAATTTGAATTAATGGGCACACAGTTAAGTGAGACATTCGACGAAGAGTTTTGGGGGCTTTACGATCCGCCGATTCGATATGATCATGGAATTGAGAAAGGAAAATGGAAACCAAAGGGCTTGGCAATTTGTGCTGAGGCTGGAGTTAATGTCGATTTATCGAAGCGAGAAGCATATTCGGACGAAGAGTGGAAACAATATGAAACATGCGTTCCGGCCGACTCCAGACTGCGTCATTTACGCATGGATATGATCAATGCCCTTCGGCGTGGACAACGGAAAAATGGTGTGAGTCTGGCCATAAGTTGCCTGTGTTATCGCCCATGGGCTTTAGAGATTTATGGGGCGATGATCGTTGGATTAATCAGTCCTACTTGCCTTAACAGACTGAGACAATATTATCTCAATGCAAAGCTGAAATGGCTTCGTTTTCAACAATGGAGAGCGGCCGGTTGAGTAGAAAAATCGTCCGTGCGATCCGAGAACAGATGCGGATGCCTGAAAATAATATGAAAGGTTCAGTTCCATTCTGTGGCAGCCATTCATTCCTTTTTGATCGTTTACATTGGCGTGATCCTTTAAGCGGCTTGCCCCTCGAACCAATCGTTTTGTCACGTACGCCGGCAGGTGTTCCCATACATGGAGCCATGCGAGTATCTGGCACATCATACGGATACCCTATTGTCGACAGTGTGGTTCGCTGCACTCCCAATCTGGCACATCGCTATAGGGAATGGTTGGAGCCGGTAAAGTTGCAGCCTCCGGAGAAAATAGAAAAGGAATGTGAATTACAGCACGAGGATACAGTAGAAAGTTTTGGCTGGCAATGGACATGGAACAAACAGATGCGAAACGAACGGGACCTTCAGATGCGGGTTGCAGATCGTTTTGGTTTAACCATGGATTATTTTGCGGACAAGCTGATTTTGGACGCCGGCGCCGGCGCCGGAGACCAATCTCAATACATGGTAAAACATGGCGCCTCTGTGGTCTCAGTTGATTTGTCGCCAGCCGTCGAAGTGGTGTCTTCTAAAATGCGGTTGAATCCAAATTGGGTTGGAATTCAATGCGATATCATGCATCTTCCCTTTTTTGATAACCTTTTTGATGTTGTGTATTGTGAAGGTGTAATCCAGCATACATCCGATTCCCAAAAAACAGTTTCTGAACTCTGTCGTGTCACTTGTTGTAAAGGCCGAGTTTTAGCTACACACTATGTCCAACAGCCGCCTACAAATCTATTGGGAAGAGTCCGACGGCGTCTTTCCCGCGGTTATTACAATTTTCTTCGACGTCGATTCAGACGTATGGAACGTTTCAAGCTTCTATGGATTACTGGAAACCTGGCTGCATGGAATTATATTCCTGTCGTGGGTTGGTTTTTGCGTAAAAGTGGTACGGTCATGTACTATGATCTCATGCCGGATTTTAAAACGACATGGACCAATACATTCGATTACTATGGCCAGCATTCCTTTCAGCGTTTTCTTGCTCCCGATCAATTTTGGTCTCTTTTTGAAAAGGAAGCCGGAATATCCTTATTGATGAAGGGAACAGGGGTAATTATGGCGGAGAAAAGTTAGCCCTCGAACAGATGTGTGGAATTTGTGCTTTATTTCATGCCGATCCTATTGAAGCGGAAGAACCGATTAAAAAAATGGTAGCCGTTTTAAGACATCGAGGTCCCGATGCAAAAGGTATTAAGATCTTTTCAAAGGGCGGATTGGGCCATACCCGATTGAGCGTCATCGATCTGGAATCGGGTGATCAGCCAATGGGGGATCAGACAAGGCGATACTGGATTATTTTCAATGGTGAAATTTACAATTATCGCGAAATTCGCGATGAGCTGATCTCATTAGGTTACGCGTTCGGTACACAATCCGACACGGAAGTGATCCTACTGGCTTATGTACAATGGGGCCGCTTTTGTCTGGATCGATTCCGGGGGATGTTTGCGTTTGTCATCTGGGATACTCTGGAAGGCACTCTCTTCGCTGCTCGTGACTTATTTGGCGAAAAACCGCTGTATTTTGCTGTCGATCAGAAAGGTGTCCTATTGGTTACGTCAGAAATCAAGGCTCTCATTGCTTCTGGCCGGCTTGTGCCGCGGCTGGACTATGATGCCGTGGATGCTTACCTTGCTTTGGGATATGTACCGCCGGATCGAACGATTTATACCAATATTCATACCTTGCCACCGGGGCATTATCTTCTCTGGGATGGACAAAAACCCAACATCAACCGCTATTGGAAACCTCATTTTTTAACGAAACAAAGAAACATGGACGATGCTGCAGAAGAGCTGGATGAGTTGCTCAAAAGGGCGATAAAACGTCAGATGGTCGCCGATGTTCCCATTGGCGCGTTTCTCAGTGGAGGTCTGGATTCAAGTACGGTTGTGGCCCTGATGTCTTCTTACATTGGTTCTTCCGTTAAAACGTTTTCTGTGGGATTCGGGGATTATATCAATGAATTGCCATACGCTCGAACAGTGGCGCAACAATATTCGACGGACCATTTTGATGTGGATCTCGGCGAGCCGGATGTGGGCCGGACGCTGGAGCGAATGACGGAGGTTTATGATGAGCCTTTTGCCGACACATCGAATATCCCCACTTATTTGATTTCACGGTTTGCCGGAGAGCATGTAAAAGTTGTACTTTCTGGCGATGGAGCGGATGAATTATTTGGAGGGTATGCCTGGTATTTACCGCTGATCCGTTCGGAGGCAATGAAATCCTCGGTTTTGAAATGGATGGTATGCCGATCTGTTAGCCGATTATTGGGACATCGGTTTAATGAGTTAAACCTGAATTCCATGGCGATGGGGCTTTCAGCGCGTTGGCCGGATATGTGGACACGCAATGTTATGTGTAATATGCAAATACGACCGGTGGAACGCAGATCATTTTGGGGAGATCGATGGAAAAACATAACTCCTTATTCTCCCGGAGAATATTTCCAACCTGCGCCGGAAACCAAGGGTATGGATCGGGCGTTTCATTATGATCTGTCATCCTATTTGCCGGGTGATATTCTTGTGAAAGTAGATCGAGCGGCAATGGCTCATGGGCTCGAAACGCGCGCCCCGTTCTTGGATCGCGATCTTGTCGAATTTGTTTTTTCTCTGCCGGCTTCTCTGAAGGTAAGATCTGATCAGACAAAAGTCCTGTTTCGTCATGTCTGTCGTCAATAT
The DNA here is from genome assembly GCA_016926155.1 of Sedimentisphaerales bacterium. Lineage (GTDB taxonomy): Bacteria > Planctomycetota > Phycisphaerae > Sedimentisphaerales > Anaerohalosphaeraceae > JAFGGE01. The sequence goes on along the minus strand of JAFGPC010000177.1, from coordinate 87,675 downwards.
TGGCCTGAAGCCCTTCGAATGCGTGCCAAACAGGGTTTCGGTTCTCCCATCGATCGATGGCTGAAGCGGCCGGATGTAAAAAATCTTATCCGGGAGAATGTCGAGGAGGGGACACGTCTGAGGGCTTTATTGCCGGGCATTAAATCCCTGCCGTGCAAAAATCTTTATGCTGTCTGGATTCTTCTTGTTCTGGGGCTTTGGCTTGAAAAAAATCAGGTTACAATATGAATGAAGCGTTATGTTCGGTGGGATGCGATTTTCCCAAGATCACTGTCCTGATGAGTGTTTATAACGGCCAGGCATATCTTCGTCAGGCGATGGATTCCATTCTGCAACAAACCTTTAAAAACTTTGAATTTCTGATTATCAATGACGGTTCTACGGATGCTTCCAGAGAGATTATTTTGTCATATCAAGATGCAAGAATCCGTCTCATTGACAATCCGTCCAATATAGGCCTGACCCGATCCTTGAACCGTGGATTACAAATGGCCCGGGGTAAATGGATCGCTCGCCAGGATGCCGATGATTTGTCGTTTCCCGAACGTCTGGCTCGACAAATCGGTTTTGTGCAAGCTCATCCGGAGTGTGCAATATTAGGTGCCCAGGCGGAGGTCATTGATGCAGATGGCGGGGTAATTCGGACAGGATTTTCCGTTAAACCCACAACACTACTGGGAATAAAATGGAGTGTCCTTTTTGGTTCACCTTTTGTGCATTCGTCGGTCCTGTTTCGCAAGGATATCATCCGGGAAGAACTGGGGGGATATAATGAGGCCTTTAAGACCAATCAGGATTTTGAGCTATGGTCGCGTTTGCTCTTTCGGTATATTGGTTTGAATCTGGAAATCCCGCTTGTGCAGACTCGTCGGCATCATAGGAATGTCTCCGGAAATTATCCTGTCCACGACATCGGAATGGTCCGAGAAAGAATCATCACAAATATGTGTGAAATACTGTGTTGGGATCACATTCCTTTGAACTGGGTGGATGTATGGATCGGTGTGAATAATGCTTCGGTGGTTTCCTGTCCAATGGCTCCGAAAGAGGCGATTCTTTCATTTGACACCATTTACCGGCGTTTTCTCGAACTCCATCCGCAGGCAGTCGGCAATGAAGATTTGCGCAAGTCTGCAGCGCTGATTGCCATGACGGTGTGCCGATACTATTGGAAACGTAGTCCGACAGTGGCCGCTCAAATGTTGCAAAGGTCCTTACAGCGGCATATCCCAACAGTTTTGCGGATTGCGGGCAATTCTTTACGCAACACAATTTGTTGTAAAGGTTGAAATGAAATGATAAACCGTCCCGTGATTCGAAGTCTTTCTGTCTTATACAAGGCTATTCCTTTCATGAGAATCCGTTCTCTTATGTTTCGACTGTATTGTGCTGTGGTGCGCAAAAGTCAAATTACGACGACTATAGATAACATTCGATATCATTTGGACCTTGGAGAAATGATTGATTTGTGTCTTTATCTGGATCGATACGAACCGGATGTAACCGGGGCGATTGAACGATTCTGTAAACCAGGTCATACAGTTCTGGATATCGGAGCCAATATCGGAGCCCATACGCTTCGCATGGCGCGTAATGTCGGACCAAATGGGCAAGTTTATGCCTTTGAACCGACGGACTATGCTTTTCAAAAGCTTCTTCAAAATATCGCACTCAATCACTTTAGCAATATTGAAACATGTAAGCTTGCATTGTCGGATCAGAATCTTCCCGCCCAGCAAGTGAATTTTCGTGCCAGTTGGCGGACGGATGGGACTTATAAGGATACGACGTGTCAGGCTGACTTTAAACGGCTGGACGATTGGGTGGTAGAAAAAAATGTGCAACATGTAGATTTGGTAAAGCTGGATGTAGATGGGCATGAATATGCGGTGCTCACAGGGGGGGAATATTTTTTTCGGGATTGTCGTCCCCTGTTGATCATAGAAGTTGTGGATTGGCATTTCAAGAAAGTCAATCGAAATCCATTAAAACTTTTGCAGGAATGGGGATATCGTTTTTGGAATTTGCACAATAACAGAGAGTACCGTACCCTCGAAGAGGTTCGAAAAGATGTTCCTACGGACTGGAAAACTTTTCCGGGCTCCATTTCGGAGTTGTTGGCGGCGGTGGAATTGGATAGGGAACAACAATCAATGTCCAAACGAATTTCGACTCCATCAATTGCGCCCCAACCTCGAGGATAAGCAGTCATATGTTAGATAATATTATACGTTTTGCCGCTGAGACGTTTTGGGTGAATTGGACGGGTATCATCCGCCCCTGGAGGCTGGTTAAGGGAACCGTTATTACGGCAGTTCATTATTCCCATTACAAGAAAATGTCCAAAGAAGTTGTTTCAATATATGACCTAACCCCTTGTTGTGTGGATCGTACGACTATATCGAGCAGAATTAACGATATGTATACCTATCAGGATACATGGGTGGCCCGCCGTATCATGGAAAGAAAACCGGCAGTGCACTTGGATGTGGCGTCTTCGGCCCCCTTTTTGGTAATGCTTTCCCTTTTTACGGAAGTGATGACGGTGGATATTCGACCGATTCAGACAAACCTGCCGGGGATTATCCCGCTACAAGGGGATGTGACTGATCTTGATTTTGAAGATAACAGTATTTCGTCGATTTCCAGTCTTTCCGTGATTGAACATGTCGGTTTGGGTCGTTACGGGGATCGATTGGATCCCGAGGGCACGATCAAGGCAGCGGGGGAGTTACAGCGTGTTTTAGCTCCCGGAGGAGATCTGTACGTAGCTGTACCGACCGGATCGGTATCGAAAGTAAGCTTTAACGCCCATCGTATTTTCCGCCCTGAAGATTTTATCGAGCTTTTTAGCCCCTGTCGATTGGTAGGCGAAATATATGTTCTGCAGGGAGGAGGATATATGGAGCGAAATGCGTATGATTCTGCGAGCAGGCCTTATGCTTATGGTTGTTATCATTTCACAAAAACAGGTTCTTACTCCGATTGATACGCTTGAAAAAACGTGGATGTGAAAATACCGAATGGCAAGTCCCTAGGCCTACCGTAATGCCGATTGACCGGCAGAAGTGGGTCGGACAAATACATCTGTCAAATTTTATCAATGCCTACTACCAGTACCGGGACCTGCAGTGCTGGCCCCATGTACGATCCGTACTGATCGTGGGATCGGGTCAGGGACTTTCAGAGCAGATTCTGAGTTGGAAAGGCTACCGTGTTACTACCTTAGATATCGATGAGACATTTTCACCGAATGTAGTGGGAAGCGTTCACGAAATGCCGATGTTTGCAGACCGGCAGTTCGATGCCGTGATCGCTTCCCATGTACTGGAGCATCTGGCCGAACCTTATTTGGACTCGGCGCTGCAGGAAATGGCGCGCATCGGCAACTATGCCATTATCAATCTTCCGGTGGCCGGTAGGCATTTTCAAGTTCGTTGCAAAGCCGATATCAAAGGAATGGATCGGTCCATCATTCTGGATTTGTTCAACATTTTTCATAAACCGGACGGAATTGCGCCGCGATACTGCCGGGGGCAGCACTTCTGGGAAGTGGGTATGCGGGGATTTCGAAAGAAAGATTTAATACGACGAATCTCTTGTTATTTCAAAGTTCTAAACGTTTATCGGAATCCCGACTGGAATCCAAGCATGAATTTTATACTGCTTTCCCGCTTTTCAGAAAAGTCTTCAGAATGAGTACGAATATCCTATTCACATTCTGCAAGCATGGAATAGAAGGACAAGGCAGAGCAGAGGGGATTAGAGCCGCCTCGAATGAGCATTTTCATTTTGTCCCGTTTAATCAAACGGGGTATTTGGATATGCATATGTATTTAAATTCGGTAGATCTGGATCGTTTGTACCGTAGCAAACATCCGGATTTGATGCGAATGTATGCGGATTTTGAACAACTTCTTACCCAGAATAACATCCATGCGATCGTAGTGACTGATGCGCCTCCGTTCCATCCGGATTATCTTCGAAACATAAACGTTTATAAAGTGCTTTATTCGCAGGATGATCCGGAATCTACATACATGCGGAATATTCCTTATCTTCATGCCTATCATCATGTATTTTACGCAACCCCGACTTATTCGCGCGAACTGAATATGGCGCAAAAAATGCGGGAAACCGGAATGATAAACAGTGATTTTGTTCCGATCGGCGCTCTCGACATCGATTATGATGCTTTGTTATCCGAAGAGCAGGTTTTTGCTCTGAAGCGGGATATTGATATCGTATTTATAGGAACGTTTCACCGGAAAAAAATTGAGACACTGGTTCGGTTAAAGAAATATTTCAAACAAAGATTCTGCTGGAAAGGATATTATCGTCTTACACACAAAGCCTATATCAATGTACGATACGGAGCGAAATGTTGGCCCGGCCCTGTTTCTTATGAAGAAAGGCTTCGTCTTCATCAAAGAGCTAGGATCGGAGTCAATATTCACAATGGTTATGATCTTCCCAACTTGGGGAACAATCGTTTGTACCATATCCCCGCCAACGGTGCATTGCAGCTAACAGATGGCGTGGATTATCTCGATTACATCTATGAGGCGGGAACCGAGGTGGTGGGATATCGAGATATTGAAGATTTGATCGAAAAAATTGAATATTACTTATCTCATGAGAAGGAACGAGAACAGATCAGTCGAAACGGCTATCGACGAGTTATGAAAGAATATCGCTTCTCCGATATTACTCGGAGTACTGGTTTATTGATTCAGGAAGGAATGAAACGAATCAATTGGCAGATATCCCCTCCATAGAGATTGTAATAAAAAGAAGACCAATGAAGGCCATTATCTAAATCCTTCAAATATTTCATGAATCTACACTATGACATTCATTTCAATCCTTTCCAGGTAAATCGGAACTTTATTTGGGTAGTGACTTCGGCTTTTTTAGTCGTACTCATTTTATTTTTATTTGCATCGCCACAACAGTGTGGGATCCTCTTGCCCGGCGCTTCGATCGGATTGACCGCCCTGATTTTTTTATGTGTCGTTTGGAATCACCGTGAATCGGTATCCATACTGGATATCGGGGTGTTGTATATGGCGGCTTTCTGTTGTTACAGCCTGATCCCTATTGTCGCCTATTTGTTAAGTGGAATGGAGTATACCGCCTATAGTTCCACTCAATTCTGGCTTCATCCTCCGAATCCTGAGATGTATGCTTTGGTTTCCTTGAGATACAGTGTGTTTATCGCAGCATTTGCATGTATTCACATTGTTTGCCGAAAAACAGTAGAGGAAAAGAAGTATTTATCGGAACCCGATATGCCCGTAATCGGGGCATTATTGAGCTTAGCCGCTATTTTGGCGATAGCCATGTTTGTTATCAAGATTTTATACGGTGTCGACTTTGATATTTCTTATAGTGACAACCTCCGGGAAATGAATGAACGTTTTACTCGATTGTCTCTCCTTACTCAGCAGATCGTACAGAATATGTATGGGATGCTGTTTGGGATGCGATTTGCATTTATAATTGTGTGCATCGCTTTTTGGAGGATTTGGTGGTGCCGTCTTCTGTTTGGATTCTGGCTTCTTACCCTTTTTGGTATGTATTCTATGGAGATGGGAGCACGAACCGGCATCATTCTTTCATATCTGGGGGCTGTTCTTTTATGGCATCGTTATATCCGTCCATTTTCGATTTCCTTATTGGTGATGGGTGGAAGCGTATTATTGTTCAGCTTTTTTGCTATGTCAATTTTGCGAGGACATGAGGATCTGCGGGAAGGCTTGGGTATTTTATCACAATGGATTTCGGAAAGTGGATGGCGTGCGGCGTTTTCCTTCGGGACAGAGTTTCAGAATGGATTTGCCGGGACCTATGATTTGTATCGCCTCAAACAGACGGGTATGATCGAAACTATTCCATGGCAGATCCATGCAGTGGATTTTCTTGTATTGATACCAAGTCAGTTGTTGCCATTTGATAAGATTGGACCGCAGCAATGGTATTATGAAAAGACAGAAGCTTATGGTTATTTCATGCTGAATCCTATCGGACAGGCGATCCTTGGACTGGATTGGGTGGAATTGATTTTTCGAGGTGCGATATTAGGTTGGTGCTTTGCGAAACTACACAACTGGTATTCTCGGAACAGTGACCGATTCTTAGTGGTTTGGGCCTATTTATGGCTCGTGGCCTTTTCCTATTATTCCATACGATCGATGACATTTAGCTTTTTGTATATAATCATTTATCAAATTGCGCCTTCCTTTTTAATGATTGGTTTTATTTCTCATTTGTACAGTAAACGCTCCCCCGATCTGGTAAGACGGCTCATTTCAGGTGCCAGATCGACATCTCTTGAGTATGGAAGCAAATAATTTGTCAGATAAAAGCGATCTGCGTTTTCCATTCGGACGAAATTGGTGGAATTTTACCGCCCACTTGACTGAAAAACAGATTGATGCCGCCCGTTTCTCTCTTTCTTCGCTTATCGGATACAAAGATTTCTCGGGTAAGACGTTCATCGATGTTGGCGGCGGCAGCGGCCTGTGTTCACTTGCCGCGGTCTCTCTGGGAGCTCAAAGGGTATATACATTTGATCGGGATGATCAATGTTTAGAGTGCGCCAGATATCTCCGGCAACAGTATGCTTCTGCAAATCAGCAGTGGGCCATTGAATCCGGAAATATATTGGATAAAGAGGCCATGTCAAAATTAGGCCAATGGGATATTGTGTATTCTTGGGGAGTCCTTCATCATACGGGGAATATGTATCAGGCATTGGAAAATGCTCTGATTCTTGTAAAACCCGGAGGGATACTGGCGATTAGCATATACAATGATGCGGGAAACGCCAGCCGATTCTGGAGACATGTTAAGCGAAGATACAATCAAAATCGATTCGTCGGCAGGTTATTGCTCTTTTGCTTTGTCACGTATTGGATCATGCGGGGTTTAATTGTGGATATTATTTGCTTCCAAAATCCGGCGAAACGGTATGCCGGATATCGAGAAAACCGCGGGATGTCGCTTTGGCATGATTGGATTGATTGGCTTGGTGGCTATCCTTATGAATTTGCCAAACCTGAGGAGATTTTCAACTTTTTTTTAGAACGAAATATGTTTCTTGTAGGGCTTCATACCACTAACGGTTTGGGGTGCAATCAGTTTGTTTTTCAACGGAATTGAGAAAACATAAAATTCCAAAGAGAGATGAAAAGAATGTGTGGTATCTGTGGAAAAATGGTTTTTCAAAAAAGGAAAGTTGAAAAATCGCTTCTCGAGAGAATGTGTTCTACCATGGTACATCGGGGTCCGGATGGTCGGGGGATCTATACAGCGCCTTTTATAGGGCTGGGACAGCAGCGTCTGGCGATCATTGATTTGAACCGACAGGCCGATCCTCCCTTACCCAATGAGGATGAGACAGTTTGGCTTGTCTACAACGGAGAGTTGTACAATTATCAATCCTTACGTGTGAAACTCGAAGCGGCAGGCCATCGTTTCCGTACACAGTCCGACACAGAGGTTATCATTCATCTTTATGAAGAGCATGGAACCGATTGTCTATCTCAAATGCGAGGTATGTTTGCTTTTGCCTTGTGGGATGAAAGCAAAAAAAGGCTTTTTGCAGCTCGAGATCGTCTCGGGCAAAAGCCGTTTTTCTATACAGTAGCACAAAGCTCTTTTGTTTTTGCTTCGGAAATCAAGGCGATCACCGTTGATCCGGATGTTTCTATAGAACCGGATTATTACGCCATTGATCAGTATTTGACCTGGCAATATGTTCCAAGTCCCTATACGGCTTTTTGGGGAATTCGAAAACTACCGCCTGGATGTTATCTGACTTGCACCACAGATGCCCGGATGAAGATCGTTCGATACTGGGAGCCTCCGATTCCAAGGAAAACACAAGAAAGCCCCGATGAAATCCAGAATCATTTGATATCACTTATAGATGAATCGGTGCGATTGCGAATGATATCCGATGTGCCGATTGGCGTTTTTCTCAGTGGGGGAATCGATTCGGCCGCCATAGTGGCTTTTATGGCGAGGCATAGTCGCCAGCCTGTCAAGACCTTTTCTATCGGGCTGGAAGAAGACGAGTATAATGAACTGCCGTATGCGCGTCTTACGGCCGAACGATACGGTACGGATCACCACGAATTTGTGGTCCGTCCCGATGCCGTCGAACTATTACCGCTACTGGTGCGTCATTACAATGAACCGTTTGCAGACAGTTCCGCTCTTCCAACATACTATGTCTCGCAGATGACGCGACAGAATGTAACGGTGGCTCTGAGTGGAGACGGAGGAGACGAGTCGTTTACCGGATATACAAGATACGCATGGATGAAACGATGGCAATCACTGGATGTACTTCCTTCATGGTTTCGCACGGGGATAACGACGATGCCTAAGTGGGCTATGAATCCCTTTTATAGATATAATCTTCCGGCACGTCTGAGTAGAGGATTGGAAATGGTCCGCTCTAACTTGATAGATCGATATCGTATGGAAATGTCGATTTTCAAGTCCCAGGAAAAGCGGCAGGCTTATACCTCCCATTTTTGGGGTATGATTCGAGATTGTTCTCCGACGAAAATTGACCCTCTGTATTTGACGAAAATGCCGGAAGAGGATTCTATCGATTGGATGATGCGGCATGATCAAAATTTTTATCTACCGGATTGTTTAATGGTTAAAACAGATATCGCCTCTATGGCAAATAGCCTGGAAGTGCGATGTCCATTCCTGGATCATCCCTTAGTCGAATATACGGCTTCAATTCCTTCGAATATGAAGCTCAATGGTTCCATCGGAAAAAAAATATTTCGAAAGTCTGTAGAAAATCTTTTACCTGTAGAGATTCTCAATAAACAGAAAACCGGATTTGGAATTCCGTTAGGACGGTGGTTTCGAGGGGGATTGTGGGATATACTTCGGGAGGCCCTGCTGGATGATCGGGCTGTCCGGCGAGGTCTGTTTGAACCTTCATTTCTTACAAAGCTTATAGATGAACAACGAACCGGCCGCCGCGACTGGAGTTATCGATTATGGTCTTTGCTGTTTCTTGAATTGTGGTTTCGTGAGTTTATTGATTGATGAACAGTACAATCCATAAACCGCTTCGCATTCTCCATCTGATTCCGCATCTCAGTGGAGGAGGGGCGGAAAGACAGATGGCTTATCTCAGTGGAGGATTGGTGGATCGTGGGCATGAAATTCATGTTGCATATCTTACCAAAGGCCCGGATTCCTCCATTCATCTATCCGATCGGATTCATTTTCATCGCTTGTCGTGCTTTAACAATCATAATCCCCGTATCCTATGGAAGCTGCTTTGTCTGGTTCATAGGATAGCACCGGATATTATGCAGACATGGAATCCTCAAATGGATATTCTTGGCGGCTTAGCCTTTCAAAGAGATAAATCACGTTGGGTCCTCAGAGAACCCAGTTGCTCCCAGGCCTGGTCGGATACTTGGAAGATTCGCCTTCGTATTTTAATAGCCCGACGAGCTTCGGTCATTGTGGCCAATTCAAGAGCCGGATGTCAATATTGGAGCGGACAAAGACCGAATGTTCCAAGAATGCATATATCCAATGGTATGCCTTTAGAGGTTATTGATAGGGTTGAACCTATAAATGCTGCAACGTATGGAATATCGTCACATCAGAAAGTGGTTCTTTATGCAGGGCGATTGTCTCATGAAAAAAACCTATCTCAACTTCTTCCTGTACTGGCCCAAGCCAATAAAAACGTGCCGTTTGTGTTTGTCTTTTGTGGTGTTGGACCCTTGGATGCGTCTTTAAGGCGACAGGTGGAATCGCTGGGTGTACAAAAAACAGTGTTTTTTGAGGGGATGTGTTCCCAGCGGCAGGTCTGGGCATGGATGAAGCGAGCCGACGTCCTGGTTTCTCTGAGCCAATTTGAAGGATGTCCGAATACCGTTTTGGAAGCGATGGCCTGTTGGTGTCGGGTGCTGGTTTCAGACATCCCAGCCCATCGAGAGTTGCTGGATCAGAGCACTGCGGAGTTTGTTGATCCCCATGATGCGCATCAAATGGAAAGCACTTTGATGAAAATGCTTCAGGAAAAGTATACAAACAACCGAATTCAAAAGGCGAGAAAGATAACGGAACGGATGACCGTTGAGCATATGGTTGACCAATATGAGAAATTATACAAACAAGTTTTAGAGGGGGAATATTCAACTTCTTCTCTCGAACATAAGATAGAAACAATACATCCTGAGTCTTTTAGGAGACGGGAGAAAGAAAAGATTAAAACATATACAATCAATGATTCGGACGAGTGTGAAATGCATAATGTTTAAGATCTCATCGAATCGTTTATAAGGAGAACCATTAGCAATGGAACAAAATCAAAAGCACTCACAATTGTTTGACGATTTATCCAGGCAAAAACGAGTGGGATTCTTCCGAGAGTTCTGGGAATTCCTGAAGTACAATAAAAAGTGGTGGTTATTACCCATCATTATTATGTTAGTATTGCTGGGGTGTCTGGTCCTTTTGGCGGAAACAGGCGGGGCGCCCTGGATTTACACATTATTTTAATCGCTGGCGGCTGAACAAGAAGGCTTGTTGCTCCTTCCAATTAAGATTTTTGTTCTATGCGTCCAGAACACCTGTATCTTTTGCGATGTCCCCGTACCGGTCGTCCTCTTGCACTGGATATCGTTACGATGGAAAATGACCGAGTTAGAGAAGGGAAACTCTATGATCCAAAGGGCAAACAGGAATATCCAATTCTTAATTTTGTGCCACGGTTTGTGAAGCCGGATAACTATGCTGCAAGCTTTGGTTTTGAATGGAATGTTCATATACAGACACAACATGATCATTATTCCGGCGTTTTTTTGAGTCGACAGCGGTTTGAGCAAGAAACACGCTGGCCTCAGAAACTGCACGGAGAGTTTATCCTTGAAGCCGGATGTGGCGCAGGTCGATTTACCTCTTGTGCCGCTGAAACAGGAGCCACGGTGGTTTCCTTTGACTATTCTGCTGCAGTGGAAGCTAATTATCGTATGAACGGCCACCGAGAGAACGTCCTGATTGTCCAAGCGGATATTTACCAGATGCCGTTTCAGAGGGCCTCCTTTGATCGAGTATTCTGCCTGGGAGTCTTACAGCATACGCCAAATCCCGAAGCGGCATTTCGAGCGCTGGTCGATTCCATCAAACCCGGCGGCGCGATTGTGACCGATATTTATATCAAAGACTGGGTCCATTGGCTTTTCCATACCAAGACATACATTCGTCCCATCACATGTCAATTACCGCCGTCCTTACTGTATCGATGGGTCCGGCGATGGGTAAACTTTTGTTGGCCGCTGATTCGCTGTCTGCGGAGGCTGGGACATGTAGGGCAGGCGATCAGTTGGCGTTTACTAGTGGCCGATTTTTATCGACTTATGCCTCAGGCCAATGATGCCATGCTTCGTGAATGGGCCTATCTGGACACATTTGACATGCTCTCTCCAAGATATGATAAACCTCAGGCGATACAGACATTTCGTCGATGGTATGAACAGGAAGGATTGGCTGAAATTGATATACGGATTGGATACAACGGAATTATAGGTAAAGCAGTTCGGCCTCAAAGAGGCCAATTGAATACGGACATGCTTCAGAAGGATGAAAAGACGGAATTAACATGTGCGGAATTCTAGGCATTTGGCATCGTGACGGTCGGCCGGTGGATGTGGGACAGATCACGGTGATGCGCGATCGTATGGCGTGCCGGGGGCCGGACGATGCCGGTCTCTGGATCGATGGATGCGTCGGTCTGGGACATCGCAGGCTATCGGTCCTTGACTTGAGCCGTGCCGGCCACCAGCCCATGATCGATGAGGATGTCGGCCATGTGATTTCATATAATGGGGAAATATACAATTATCGGGATATCGGCAAGGAATTGGTCTCCCAAGGAATTTCATTACACAGTCGAACCGATACGGAAGTGGCGCTCAAGGCCTATCGACTGTGGGGGTGGGATTGCTTGGAACGTTTCAATGGTATGTTTGCTTTCGGTCTGTGGGATGCGCAAAGACGGGGTCTCTTCCTGGCTCGAGATCGTGTCGGTATCAAGCCCCTTTACTACTTTATTGATGAAAGTGTCGTAATTTTTGCTTCCCGTCTGGGCGCACTTGCGATGCATCCTTCCTGTCCACGTCGAATCGATCCGGAAGCGCTGGGATTATTCCTGGAACTGGGATATGTACCGGCGCCGTGGTCCATATTTCACGGAGTGCGTAAGCTTTGTCCCGGTCATTGTTTATGGATTGATCAGAAAAGTGTTTCCGAAATGTGTTATTGGAATCCTGATGAAATTCGGATAAATCCATCATTGGCGCAGAAGCCTGTAACTGCATTGATCGAACACCTGGACGATTTGATTCAGGATTCGGTGAAGTTACGAATGATATCCGATGTTCCACTGGGTGCGTTTTTATCCGGTGGGATCGATTCATCTTCGGTCGTGGCCGCTATGACACACGTGGCAGATGAGATTCCGCAGACATTCACGATTGGTTTTGAAGAACCAAGATATAACGAGACCAATCAAGCTCGTCGGATAGCTCAACATTTCAACACTCGACATAATGAAAGGAGTATGAACAGTTCGGATCTTGTCTGTTTGCTGGATGAGTATACTAGACAATATGATGAGCCATTTGCCGATGTTTCCGCTCTTCCGACGATGATGCTTTCCCGGTTCGCACGAGAGCAGGTGACGGTGTGTCTTAGCGGAGATGGAGGAGATGAACTATTTTCCGGTTATCCACAGTACCAAATCATGAATCGTCTCAAGCCGGTTTATAAAAGTCCTCTTGTGTTTCGAAGAGCCGTCGGTCAATTACTGATGTCAGTGCCAAAACACCGTTGGTCTATGTTGGGCCGTTGTATCCAGAAACATGATTCACACGAAGGATTTTCCTACACCAAAAGCATTATGAAGCATACAAATCCTGGACAGATCTACCCTGAACATGGAATAACTTCTGCGCAACTTTTTCATGATCGATCCGTATCCTTTCCACAGGTCGATGAAATAAGTCAGTGGGCACGACTGGACTTTTCCTATTATCTTCCGGATGGGATATTACAGAAAGTGGATGTGGCTTCCATGGCAGTGGGATTGGAGGTACGTGTACCGCTATTGGATTATCGAATCGTGGAGTTCGCCCTGTCTCTGCCCATAAAATGGAAAATGCAGGGCCAATGGAACAAATGGTTGTTACGAAAAGTCCTGATAAAGAGTTGCCCTAAAGATCGAATCGCATTAAAGAAAAGAGGTTTTTGTGTGCCGATTGCCTCTTGGTTTCGGCGTGAGTGCCGGGATATGGTCCAGGATGAACTGATCCCCACCTATATGGAGGATCAGATGGGAATCAATCCAGTTGAAATACGTCGAATGATCGATCTGCATATGAACGGCGCAGCCGATTGTTCGCCGCTCCTTTTTGCACTATTAAGTCTTGTCCTTTGGAATAAGGACCTTACGAGCTATTCTGTTGCCAAAACGCATCCGGTCCTTTTGTAAAAGGAATTACTTTATGCATATTGCCCATGTAGTACGATCCTTGGAACCGCATATGGGGGGGCCTCCCCGCTCTATAAAAGGCCTGGGCGATATGATCCAGAGTGCGGGCCATGATATTTCCTATTGGAGTACAGGAAATAATCCGGAAGAACAAGATTATCATCACTTTAATTCGCCTGTGTATGTCTTTCAAAGGGAATGGCCTCAGAGTTGGTTTCGTTCAACCCTTCTCATCCATGCATTGCAAGATTATACCAAGAACATCGATATCTTTCATCTTCATGGATTATGGTCACACCCGACTTTTGCCTCTGTCTGTATGGCCAACCGACAAAAATTGCCTGTTGTCATTGCACCAAGAGGAGAGCTGAACCTGCGATATATCCAAGATAATCTTTTGAAACGTCTTAAAAAAAGAATGTATTTGTTGTCCATTGGAAAATATATATTCACAAGGGCGGCTTGTCTTCATGCCCTGAGCGAAAGGGAAATTGAGGGTTTTTATAAGGCCGGCTATCGAGGGCCCGTTACGATTGTTCCCAACGGTATCAATGCGGCTGCTTATGAAAATATGCCCGATCCGATGAGAACCGATGAAATGTATCCTTTCTTAAAGCAACGGCGGGTGGTACTGTATCTGGCTCGGATCAGTCCTGAAAAAGGTTTGGATATTTTGTTACATGCATGGGCTCGTCTTGTGGCGTGTTCATCCTATCGAGATGCTTTCCTGATCCTGGCCGGGCCGGATGACCGTGGATATATGGCCACTGTGCAGGCACTCGCCGGGCAATGGAAGATTGAGAACAGTATTGCATTTATGGGTTCTGTTTATGGACGTCAAAAGGCGGCTTTATTGTCTCGTTCAGAGGTTTTTGTCCTGCCTTCCTACAGTGAGGGATTTAGTGTGTCCGTATTGGAAGCCATGGCTTCTGCTAAACCGGTGTTAATTACTCCCCGATGCAATTTTCCAGAGGTTGTGGAGAACAAAGCGGGTTTGTGTTGTGAGCCAAACGTGGACGCATTGGAAGAAGCACTACGGCGTTTACTGGATATGAATTTGCTTCAGAGGTCAGCCATGGGCCTGCGAGGTCGTCAGCTGGTTAAAACACGCTATACATGGGATGCAATGGCGGGCCGAATGCTCACCGTCTATGAATGCATCCTCCAAGGGAAAGAAATACCATTATATCCCCCTCCTTCCCGACAAGTTTTATGTCTCAATCAGAATCCAATACTCCCAAAACCGGGAATCCTGGAACCTGCAGAGAGGTTTTAGATTGTCAAAACATCGGAATCTTGAAACGCTGTTTTATCCCGAGAAAGATTTCGGGGGATTTACCGCGGCGGATGGTACGGTTGCATTTTATCATCGGGTGAATGCCCTACTCAAGCCTGATTCTGTGGTTCTCGATGTCGGATGTGGGCGAGGGGCATATGCAGAGGATCCTGTTCCATATCGGCGCCAAATGCGAATTCTTCGTGGCAAATGTGCAAAAGTCATTGGAATTGATATAGACCCTGCCGCTGCTGATAATCCCTGTATTGATGAATTCCGGCTGCTTGACCAAGTTTGGCCGATTGAATCCAAATCTGTGGATTTGATTCTTATGGATTCGATAGTGGAGCATCTTACAAAACCTGCGGAAACATTTGCTCAATGCTTCGAAGTCCTAAGGGAAGGGGGCTTTTTGTGTGTCCGAACTCCCAATTTGTGTAGTTATTTCGGACTTGCAGTCCGGCTGATTCCAAATCGATGTCGACGTCATTTTCTAAAAAAAGTACAAAATAGCCGACAATCTCGGGACATCTTCCCAGCCGTTTATCGTTGTAATACACATCGAAAAATAAAGAAAACACTGCGGCAATGCGGTTTTGAAGCATGTATATATGGACATGAATCCGAGCCAGTTTATCTGTCTTTTGCCTGGCCTGCTTTTCTTCTGGGGGTATTACACGAGCGGCTGAGCCTACGATTTCTGGGTATCGTGTTATTTGCTTTCGCACGAAAACCGGTATACTAATAATTACGATCAACAAGTGGGAATTTTCAGTAGATGGTTTCATCCCGTGTTTGAGTTGTATTCGACAGGTCGCGGGGCTGTTATTTATTCGTTGGAAATGACGATTGATAAATTCATTACATGAATGAAATATAGGGATAGAAAAACATAGCCAGGATGGCTAAAATACTCCTTCTTTATCATTATTTTCATCCCGACACGAATGTGAGTGCCAGACTCTATTCCGATTTGGCCTGTGATTTGCGTCGCAGGGGATGGGAGGTGGTTGTCATGCCGTCGAATCGTGTTTGGGAAAATGATAAAATAAGTCTTCCCAGACATGAGTCCTGGCGGGAGATTACAATTCGGCGGATTTGGCGTCCACCTTTACGACAGGCATCAATACCGGGACGAATGGTAAACGCCGTATGGCTGATCATCGCTTGGAGTCTGGTGGCATTACGAAAAAAAACTCTCCCCGATATTGATATTGTACTTCTTGGTACGGACCCGATTTTTAGCGTGCTGGTGGCGCTACCTTGGAAATGGTTTCGTCCGAAAACCAGGATTGTCCATTGGTGCTTTGATTTATACCCGGAAGCGGCTGTTGCGGATGGAATGTTATGCTCGGCTTCGTGGATTGTTCGTGCCGTCAAAAAAATGCTTAAACCTGCTTATCATGCTTGTGATCTTGTTATCGATTTAGGAAATTGCATGGGACAAAGATTACAGGAATATCGGTCAGGTGAGCAAAGAGCAACGATAACGCCATGGGCGCTGGTCGAACCGGCTGAAATCAAATCGAAATTCTGTCCGGGATTGTCGGCAAAGGATAAATTAACCATTCTCTATTCAGGCAGCTTTGGTCGTGCACACAGCTTCGATACCATCCTGACTCTGGCGCGTTGCCTTCGAAATGAACCCATTCGATTTGTTTTTGGCGTTTTCGGGAATAGAGTCGATCAGTTTCATCAGGCAACTGGACCGGACGATACGAATATAGAATTCATCCCTTTCGTATCTCCGGATCGGCTTCAGGATCGCCTACAGAGCGGCGATATTCATTTGGTCAGTCTTCGAGAAGAATGGACAGGAATGGTCATGCCTAGCAAGTTTTTTGCGGCTTTGGCGGTGGGCCGTCCGGTTATCTTTGCCGGGAGTGAAAATTCAGCTCCGGCGGAATGGATTATAAAACATAAATTAGGCTGGATTCTCTCTCCCGACTCAATAGAATGGGTTGCGGATCAGTTGCGGGGACTCACAAGGGAGCCAGGACGGCTTGAGCAGATACAGGAGAACTGCCGCCGTGTATACAGGATGCACTTTTCCAGGAAAATCATGGAAAATCAATGGGTGCGACATTTACAGAAGCTGACAGAGTTGAAATCGTAACGGACCGAATCATTGGGAGAATTCACTCCCGCTCCCAAACCGGTCTGGGTAATTCGTCCTCGTTACAAACGACTAAACGGAATTCTGCCGACGAGGTTTTGATTACCAAATCACGGATTATCCGTTCCATCGGTCTGAAGACACGACTTCTATTGGTTGTGGTGGATGCGGTATTGGTCGGTATGAACTTGTCACTGGCCTTATCAATGCGTGTTTCTGTAGAAAATCCGGTCCCGCATCTCAGATCGTTTCGAGATACGTTTATCCTGCTGACCGTCATACACCTCCTTTTTTTAATGTTTTCTAGGGCTCTAAAAAAAAGATTTCGCTCCTATTGGGATTTATTCATTCGCATTCTAGCAGGATTGTTGCTGAGTAGTGTAGTCGGGGTGGGATTTCTATATGTTTTTCGAATGCATTGGAATGCCTTTCCCTCAAGCGTTTTTGTAATTGCTCTGCCATTATCTTTATTGTCATTATATGGTTTCCATGCGATGGTCTATACGATTGTCGGAGCGGTGGGAAGAAAGGTTGTTGTGGTAGGATCCGATCCAAATAGGGAAATGATTTGGGATAGAAGAACCACGGAAAAAATCAGTGTCCGAAATCTTGCCGATCTGGCCGGCCATCAGGATATTGATGAAGTTGTACTATGCGAGAGGCTTCATGACGAAAGCACCTTAAATCTTTTGATTTATCTTTTTCAACAGCTCAAGACCCGAATTTACTTTTCGCCCGATCTCTATGCCCAATTACTGTCAGATAGCTTGAATGGAAATGGGACTGCCCGATTTCTGACCACATTTGTTGGTAGAAAGAGTGACATGCAGGAGTTTATGATCCGATTTCTGGATATAATAGGCAGCATCATAATGCTGGTTATCTCTTCCCCGATTTGGCCGATAGCTGCCGTCTGGATCAAGGTGACTTCGAAAGGGCCGGTGTTCTACAAACAAGACCGCGTAGGAAAGGATGGGATTGTATTCCAGTTGTATAAATTTCGAACGATGTATGACAACAAAGATCGTAATATAGGATTGCTTCCCACCCTGGAAGATGATCCACGTGTTACTCCTATAGGACGCTGGTTAAGGAAAACCCGCCTGGATGAGTTGCCCCAACTGATCAATGTGTTTAAAGGGCAAATGAGTTTGGTTGGTCCAAGGCCGGAAAATCTGTGGCGTATTGAAAAACACCGTATTTTGCAGGGAATTCGTCTCGCCGTAAAGCCTGGAATCACGGGACTGGCCCAAATTCGCAGTTTCTATGACGTTCATCCAAGACACAAGATTCGGTATGATTATCTTTATATTCAACGCCGATCGGTTCAGTTAAATCTGTATATTCTTTTTCAGACCATTCCGGTAATGTTCTCTTGCAGTGGTCGATAATCCTCAACGCAGCACTTTATACACCTTTATCAATCCCTTTTCTTCATCCTTCGGATCCAATGCAAAACTCTTTATCGGCTCCATTTCCCTCCCGAATGGAGAGGTATTTTGGCCGGTTCGGATTACTTCCACTACATGAGTAATAGAGTCCGGCCAGCTGACAGTACTTGTTAAGCAGCCGTTCTGCCAGACGTGATAGACCAGATACTCCCCGTTTTGTGCAAGATAATATGTTACTTCGGTTCGGTTGGCATATAGAGCGATTCGATGGTCCGGGACAGTGACAACGGATTGTGCGGGTGAATGAAGCCTGAGCCAGTCAGCCGCATCGCGATATCCGGTCTTATCGTAGCGAATTGGTTTGAACAACTTGGGCAGACAGATCGCAATTCCAATAACGAGTAAAAGTGTTTGCAGGTGTCGAATTGGAAAAGAAAAAAGTGATTTCCCTTTGTGACATAGTGTCTGAGCCAAGACTTCGAGTCCCGAGGGAATAAAGAAACAAAAAAAAACAGTGATACCCAGAATATACCTGTGACTCACATGGGCCGGTTCTAACAGGGCATATCGGTAAAGAACCATGGTAAAATTAAATAAGATAAAGGTAACAAAGAGGAAACGTTTCGGTAACGAAACGGTGGACCGAAAAAAATCGACCAGTCCTAGAACTAACGGCAAAAGAAAAAACCACATCATGTTTTCAGAAAGCCGTTCTGTAATCTTCCAAAGCCCGCGGAAAAGGGTGGCTGTCCTAATTCCACAGGAATATTTTTGAAAACCAGCTTCTTTGATAAATGGAGTGTGCGAATCAGGTATTCCAACCGAATTGTCGGGATCGAATGTTGGATCGAATCGTTGTGGCACAAGCCGTCCCTGCCAAACAATTCCCGGTGCAGCCGAGATGGTGAAGCTTACTAACAAAAGAACTATGGCTAGAAATAATGAACGCCATTTTATGTCCCTTGTATATAAGAAACGATATAGCAGCCACAAGAGTCCATAGAGTAATCCCTGAACCGGCAAAGGATGGATTGTATATCCCAAACCGGCAGTAAGTCCTGTCCCTACAAAACTCCACCACCGATGCCGGCGCATCGCCGAAAGTATAAACAATAATCCCGAGGATACAAAAAAAAGAATCGGCCAGTCTCGCAGAGCGTCGCTGCCCATATGGGCGGGATATGGGAGAAAGATAAGAACCAGTAGAGCGATGAAACTCTTCTTGGGACCAACAAAAATACGTCCAAATAGATACAAAACAGCCAGAGCCAGGATGCGACAGGTCAGAGTGGTAATTTGGGCACTATAAATCCAGGTCAAAGAAGAAGGGGGAAAGCCTGTACATGTCCCAATCGAGTAAGCTATTCTTATCAAAAGAGGATAACCAAGTGAATCGGCACGTTGGGTTTGATAAGAGTCTGAGAAAAGAGACTGTGCCTGGAAAAGGTAAAACGCTCCATCCTGAGCGATAAGCCTGCTGGTTACGATTAAGTAGATTCCTAATAATATTCCAGTGGCGAGTAAAATAAACAAAAACCAATAATCTGTTGAAGTGAGGGCAGATAAATACGGATTTGAGCGGTCATTTCTATCACTTGTATCGAGCAAATGCCATTCTCCTCTATGATCTTTATAACTGAGTCAAGACAGCATTTAATCGATTTCCATAAGTAACTGCAAGCCTAACATGATCTGTTTTTGTAAATCCATCTTTGCTTTCCTGGTGGATCGCGACTGAATGTTGGGTTATATTTCGTCATGGTTCCTCCTTTTAGAAAAATGATTTCCATCATTATAAATCTATTATAATACGGCACCAATTAAAAGTCAATAGGATATTAAGAAAATACGAAGAATACGTTTATTTTTAATTATGGATTGTTATATTGCATTATTGTAGCTGGTATTATCGGGCGGCTTCAACGGATCGTATTAAACAAAGCTTTTTTCGGACAAGATGATACTGTGATTCGTATAATCCGGTGAGTGAGAGAATAAATGAGTGTGATTCGAAAAAGAATTTTGATTGAGGGCAGCATCCAGGGAGTAGGCTGCCGGCCTTTTCTATATACCGCAGCGACGAAATTGGGATTAACCGGTTCAGTCTGGAATGATACTGGCGGAGTAACAATGGAGGTGCAGGGTCTGTCTGATAAAGTGGCCCAATTTCAATCTATCTTGGATACTCCCGACAAACTGCCGTCTTTAATGCAAATCGCAGCCTGTCGTATGGAGGAGATTCCTCTTGTGCCACATGAAAAGGGCTTTATCATTAATCAAAGTGCCTGTAATCCATCCCATGAGATCACACAAGTGACAGTTGATACTGCTGTATGTAGAGATTGTCTCCGTGAAATGCTCGATTCGAATGATCCGAGATATCGTTATCCGTTTATCAATTGCACAAACTGCGGGCCCCGATATTCAATTATCCAAAAAGTACCTTATGACCGCTCAAATACGACCATGGCGAGTTTCGAGATGTGCAATATGTGCCGTACTCAATATACGAATACGGGGGATCGCCGTTTTCATGCCCAGCCGGTCGCCTGTCCAAACTGTGGACCGCAGATCACCTTGGCCGATAATAAGGGCAATATTACGGAAGAGGAATCGGACAGGTGTATTCAAACGGCGGCTGCGATGCTGCGAGAGGGGAAGATTCTGGGAATCAAAGGAATCGGTGGATTCCATCTGGCAGTGAATGCCCTTGACGAGGGCGCAGTCGTTCGTCTGAGGAAACGAAAGCTTCGTGATCACAAACCGTTTGCCATGATGGCGCGTACTCTGGAGACAATACGACGTTATTCCATAGTGGATGTTGTTGCCGAGCGTTTATTGCGCAGTCCCCAATCTCCTATTGTTCTTCTTCCCAAGCGTCCGTTCCCAACCGAAACCGGCCAGTGCCTTATTGCATCATCCGTGGCCCCAGGTACGAATTGCTTTGGATTTATGCTTTGTTATGCGCCTCTGCATCATCTACTGTTTTCGGAGGAAGGAATCGATGTCATGGTGATGACCAGCGCCAATCTCTCGGATGAGCCGCTGATTTGTGACAACAAACAGGCTATTGAACGACTTAGAGATGTCGCGGATGCTTTTCTTATGCACAACCGCGATATTTTTCGACAGGTGGATGATTCGGTCCTTCATGTCATAGACGGCAATCAGGCCCTACTCCGAAGGGCGCGGGGATATGTGCCCTCTCCAATACTTCTGGAAAAGCGAGGTAGTAAGGATATATTTGCGGCTGGAGCAGATCTGAAAAACACGTTCTGCCTGGTCAAAGGCCGACAACTGATTCTCAGCGAGCATATCGGCGATCTGGCCGATGGGCACGTTTTCCGGCACTATAAACGTTCCGTTCCCCACCTTGAACAGCTTTATCATATTGGCCCCCAATGTATCGCTCATGATCTGCATCCGACATATCTTTCCACGCAGTTTGCCAGATCCCTTCCCGCGGAACAGTATATTGCGATTCAGCATCACTGGGCCCATGTCGCTTCCGTTTTATCCGAGCACCGTTATCAAAAGCAGGTCATTGGCCTGGTGGCCGATGGCACAGGTTATGGAACGGATGGGGCGATTTGGGGTTGTGAGTGTTTGATTGCCTCCATGCGGGAATTTCGACGATTTGGTCGATTACGTTATTATCCCCATGCAGGGGGAGATCATGCTGCTAAAGAGGCAATTCGCCCATTGATGGGTCTGCTCCGTACGATCATCGATGGCCCTTCGTACCTGGAAAAATATGACGAACTGATCCGTTCGGTGGAGCCCGATGAAGAACGACGCAGAATAGTGGCCGAGCAAATCGAAAAAAATGTCAATACGGTTCCTACGTCCAGCCTGGGTCGGCTTTTTGATGCTATCGCTGCGATATTGGGATTGGGTATCTATAATCACTTTGAAGCTCAATTGCCTATGGCTCTGGAGGCTTCAATTATTGAGAATGTGTCTGATACCTACCCTGTGGGTGTGGAAATGGATTTCGGGGAAACGTGGATCCTTGATTTTCGTGGCATTTTGGAGGGGGTGCTTGAGGATCGGCGCCATAAAATGGATCTAGGCCGGATTGCAGCCCGTTTTCACAATTCAATCGCAGAGGGCTTTCTGCAAATGGCCATACAGGCGCGGGAACTGAATTCGTTGAACACCGTAGCCTTAAGCGGAGGGGTATTTTGTAATCGTTATCTTGCCAATCGATTAATTGATCTGTTGAAATCAGAAAAATTTATCGTATTATGGCCTCGACATGTTCCTGTGAATGACGGTGGAATCGCACTTGGGCAGGCGGCGATTGCGATGCACCAAGCCGATTATACGACACGATAAATGGGAATGGAAAAATGTGCCTGGCTGTTCCGGCTCGAATAGTAGAACTTATGGACGACCGTGGTGTTGCCGATGCCATGGGCAATCGATGGTCTGTGCGGACGACTCTTCTGCCCGATGTTCAGGTAGGAGATATCGTACTTATCCATGCCGGTTTTGCCATTGCGACTGTCGATGAAGAAGAGGCTCGTAAGACATGGGAACTATTTGCCGAAATCGCCGAGTTTCAGGAACGGCAGGCCCCGTCATCTAAAGAGGAAGGAACCGTATAGTGCTGGAGCGAGTGGATAAAGCCAAAAAGCAGATTCATAACACGGTCGACGCTCTTGGCAGATCGGTTAATATCATGGAGGTCTGCGGGACACATACAGTAGCTATCTTCCGCAGCGGCATCCGTTCCGCTCTTCCCGAATCGGTCAAGCTTTTATCCGGTCCGGGGTGTCCAGTGTGTGTAACCGATCAGGGATATATCGACACAGTAATGGACCTGGCGGCACGGGAGGACTGTCTGATTGCGACCTATGGGGATATGATTCGTGTGCCGGGCAAGAACGGCTCCCTGGAGACGATGAATCGTTCGAATGTGCATGTCGTTCTCAGTAGTGATGATGCGGTTCAATTGGCTTGCGCGCATCCGGACAAGACGGTTGTTTTTGTAGCGGTCGGTTTTGAGACAACAACCCCGGCGACGGCAGTGGCGGTCATGACGGCCGAAAAAATGGATCTGAGCAATTTCTGCATCCTCAGCGCCCATAAACTCGTGGTGCCCGCCATGCAAGCATTATTAAGCGATACCAAAAATAAGATCGATGCATTTCTCTGTCCCGGTCATGTGAGTGTGATTATCGGCAGTGACGCCTATCGTCCTGTAGTGGAACAATTCAGTCGTCCTTGTGTGGTAGCCGGTTTTGAACCGGTCCAGGTTATGGAGGGAATCGCCGAAATCTGTCGCCAGCTTGCGGACGAATCACCACAGGTTAAATCGCTCTATAGTGCCGTTGTAACGGCCCAGGGTAATACTCGGGCATGGGAACTGATCGAGGCCTATTTTGAGCCGTATGATGGCCCCTGGCGGGGTTTGGGTTGCATTCCCAATGGTACCCTTCGGCTGAAACGGCAATATAAGCGGTTTGATGCCCTTGTTCGATTTGGTATAGAAGAAATACCCAAAGAAGAACCCAATGGTTGTTTGTGTGGGCAGGTTTTGTGTGGTCTGATTAATCCTCCCCAGTGTGGGCTTTTTGACGCTGTATGTACGCCGGACACTCCGGTCGGGCCTTGTATGGTCAGCAGCGAAGGGGCCTGTTCGGCCTGGTACAAATATGGCAGACGAGGTAAAGTTCATCATGACTAAAGAAGCACAGAAAATTCTCCTTGCACACGGCGGTGGTGGTCGTCTTATGGGCAATCTGATTCAGAAAACCATCTTACCCAGGCTGGCCAATGATACACTCAATCGGCTTACGGATGGGGCTGTTCTGAATATCGAAGGGGCTTCGGTTTGCTTTACGACCGACAGTTATGTTGTCCAACCGCTCTTCTTTAACGGTGGGGATATCGGCAAGCTTGCCGTTTGTGGAACGATCAACGACTTGGCGGCGATGGGAGCCAAACCGATTGCGTTAAGTCTGGGGCTGATCATCGAAGAAGGATTTCCCCTGGAAAGTCTGGATCGTGTCCTGGATAGTATCGGCCGAACTTCACAAGAGGCAAATGTGTCCGTGGTAACCGGGGATACGAAGGTGGTAGAGTCCGAAGCGGCGGATGGCTTGTTCATCAACACGGCCGGTATTGGTGTGATGTTGCCGAATGTGAATTTGTCTTTAGAGCGGATTCAACCGGGAGATAAAATCATTATTAACGGCACGATTGGGGACCATGGGATGACCATTCTCTCGCGGCGTAAGGGAATACGGTTTGACAGTCCCCTCAAGAGTGATTGCGCTTCTCTGGCAGATCTGACATGCTGTGTATTAGACGCTGTGCCCGGTGTTAAGTTCATGCGTGATCCTACTCGTGGAGGAGTTGCGGCAATCTTGAATGAAATCGTTGCCGGAACGGGATTCGATGTAGAAATCGAGGAGGCGGCTTTACCGGTCGATCCGACAGTTCGGGCAGCGGCGGACATGCTCGGTTTTGATGTACTCGACATAGCCAATGAAGGAAAGATGCTGATGGTGGTTTCCTCGGAAGATGCCGAACGAGTTGTACAGGTCTGTCGGGATCATCCGTTCGGTACACAAACAGCAGTGATCGGCAGTGTTATAGCGCCGCAGGCCGGAGAGGAGGGAATTGTGGAATTGATAACCAAAATCGGTGGGCGGCGGATTGTGCAGATGCCCTATGGCCGGGAATTACCGAGGATCTGCTGATGCATGAGACGGCTGTAGCACAGAGTATCGTCGAAACGATTTTGGTCGAGGCGAAAAAAATCGACAAAAAGCCGATTCGGGCCAAAATCTCCTGCGGCCAGTTCAATGCTTTAAACGATGAAGTAATGGAATTTGCTTTTGACGTGGCATCCCAGGACACAGCATGTAAAGGTATGAAGCTTGAAATCCACCATGTTCCTTTACGCGCCAACTGCAAGAAATGTCAAAATGAATTTGAATTCGATATTTATTCCGGCAGTTGTCCGACTTGCGGAAACAGCGAAATTGAATTTGTGCCTGATGCTCCACTGCTGCTTGAAGAAATTGAATTTGAAGATGAGGACTCATGAAAGTTTCCCTGAACAAACGGATACTGGATCGAAACGATGAATGTGCTCAGAAAAACAAACTTTTTTTTGAGCAAAATAGTGTTTTATGTGTCAATGTGATTTCTTCGCCCGGATCGGGCAAGACAACAATGCTTTCGCGGACGATTCTGGCATTAAAAGACAAGCTCAAAATCGGCGTGATCGAAGGAGATATAAAAACCGATACGGATGCGGAAAAGATTCGATCTACCGGAGCGGCAGCGGTGCAGATTGAAACCCAGGGGGCCTGTCATCTGTCGGCGGTTCAGGTCCATGACGCCCTTACACAAATCGAGGCGATGGATAAAGACGTGATTTTCATTGAGAATGTAGGCAATCTGGTCTGCCCCTCGGCGTTTGATCTCGGGGAAAATAAGCGAGTGGTTCTGCTTTCCGTTCCTGAGGGTGATGACAAACCTATCAAATATCCCGGTACTTTTGCAGGGGCCGATGTTATACTGATCAACAAAATGGATCTGATTTTATACATTCCCTTTGATCTGGATCGGGTATTGAATGACATTCGAAAGGTCAATCCGGATGCAAAGGTTTTCAAAATCTCTGCGATTACAGGAGACGGGATGCAGCAGTGGTATGACTGGCTATGTGACATGACCGCATAACCAGTAGGAATACATGGATACAGGTATGCATGAAAGGAGGTCAAACGTGAGAACTATTGTATATGTGACCATGGGAATGGTCCTGTTGACATCGGGTTGCGGGATGATGGAGGTGCGTATGGATGGGGAAAAGACATTCGGTCAGGATGTGGAATTTCTTGCAGAACATACCGATGCTTTCGTGCTTTCCAGTCCGGATGGGCAGGCTCAGGTAGCGATCGTGCCGGATTATCAGGGGCGCGTAATGACCAGTACGGCTGGAGGAACGGAGGGTTTCAGTTATGGATGGATCAATTATGATCTGGTCGCATCGGGAAAATTTGAGCCGCATATCAACGTATTTGGAGGCGAAGATCGGTTCTGGATGGGACCGGAAGGAGGCCAGTTCGCCATCTTTTTTGCGAAAGGTGCGCAATTTAATCTGGAAGATTGGCAGACACCCGCTGTGATTGATACTGAACCGTTTGAGCTGCTTTCGCAAACGGCCGACAATGCAGTCTTTCAGAAACAAGCGAAATTGACAAACTACTCCGGTACGCAATTCGATGTGTTGATCAGGCGGAACATTCATTTGCTTGATACTTCACAGGCGAAACTGGCTTTGAACACGAATGTACCGGAATCCGTTAAGATGGTGGCATACCAGAGTGAGAATAGCATAACAAATATCGGCAACCAGGCATGGACGAAAGAAGGGGGTCTGCTGTCGATCTGGATTTTGGGGATGTATAAACCCTCGCCGAAGACAACGGTAGTGATTCCATTCAAAGCAGGTCCAGAAGCGGAACTGGGGCCCAAGGTCAATGATGCCTATTTCGGAAAAGTTCCGCCCGAGCGGTTGGTGGTCAAAGATGATGTGCTGTTTTTCAGCGGAGACGGCCAGATGCGCAGCAAAATCGGCATCAGCCCGCTTCGAGCAAAATCCTCGCTGGGCAGTTATGACGCGGCGAACAAGGTCCTTACGATTGTGCAGTACTCACTTCCGGAGGGAGTGACTGATTATGTTAACAGTATGTGGGAGTTGCAGGATAAACCGTTTGCGGGCGATGCAGTGAATTCCTATAACGACGGGCCTGCCTCGCCGGGGGCAAAGCCTCTTGGACCGTTTTATGAGCTGGAAACCTCTTCGCCGGCCGCTGTACTTAAACCGGGTGAAACGATGGGGCATCTGCATCGAACATTTCATTTGCAGGGTCCCGAAGGGCAGCTTGATGCGGTTTCCCGTGTGGTTCTGGGAGTCGGTCTGGGTGAGATCAAATCAGCCTTACCAAAGTAAGGTGATACTCACAATAAAATGAAAAAGGGGCAGGTTAAATATCTGCCCCTTTTATTATGCGTGGAGGATATACTGTTATTTCAGTTCCATGACCTCCATATTCCGAAACCAGAGAACATCCCCATGGCCGAGAAATGCGATATGTCCTTTCATGCGTTTGAGGCCGGGATGATCTCGATGATCCATAGTATCAGTGCCGTTTTTGCTGGCTTTGAGGACATCGGCATCGATGATGGTTTCACCGTTGAGGATAACGGTGATTTGTGGTCCCTTGGCAATGACTTCCTGCTTATTCCATTCACCGATGGGTTTTAGAAAGCCCCGTTTGGCGGGAACAACACCATAGACGGATCCGTGGTACTGATAAGGCTGGAGATTTTTATATTTCTCGGCAGTATTGTCGAGGATTTGCAATTCCATCGCGTCATAAGCGGCATGACTGGGAATTCCAGTACGAATCCCCAGGCCGTTGTTGGCGCCGGGGGTGAGCTTGAATTCAAACTTGAAGTGAAAATCAGTAAACTCTTCCAGGGTATATAGATTTCCGCCCGGTTTACATGCAATTGTGCCGTCTTCCACCTTGTATCCTTTGACATCAACTCCCCATGTCGGATCGCAAAGGATAGCCCCGTCTTTCACTTGATATGCCTCGGCTCCTTCTGTCCAGCCGGCCATGTCGCGGCCGTTAAAGAGTTTTTTCCATTGACCGGGACGGGGAATTTCGCGGATAAAAATATTACGGAAACAAATTGGATCGCCATGACATTGCAGTTCAATCTGGCCAGTTGGGAAGATCGGCCGGTTGCGATCCCAGTAATTTTCCATGACGACATTATCGACGACCAATTCGCTGTTGAGGTGGACGGTGACACGCTCGCCGATCATTTTGATACGGAATGTATTCCACTCACCGATAGCTTTATCCGCGATCTTTAAGGGATTACTGGGATTCTTCTGATTATTATACAATCCACCGCTTCCGATTTTACGGTATTCGGGATCCCAGATCTGGACCTGAGGCGAGCCGCGTAGATAAAGGCCACTGTCACCTTTCGGTGTGACAAGTTTCCAGTCAACAAGCAATTCAAAATCAGCATAATCCTCTCGAACCGTAACAAGACTGAAGCCTTTTCCGTCAAAGCAAAGAACACCGTCTTTTACGATCCAGTGCTTTCGCATTAGTTCATCTGCCTGGGCCTGGAGTTGTTTTCGTTCCTGATCGGAAAGGCCGGCTCGACGAATGGGATTATCATAGGGAGATTTGAGAAGACCTTTCCAGCCGGTCAGATCGTGCCCATTGAACAATGGGATAAAGCCTTCTGGAACCGGCTGAGTTTGCGCCAAACCTTGTGCGGATGGGAGCAGAACATAGGCTAATATTACGAACAGAACAATTTTACGATTCATTGTAATTCCTTTCATCTTTATCCTCCAGTTTTTCATAAGAGTTACAATCAACAGGAGATATTAATCCGTAAACTGAGATAGTCGTTCAGCGGCGAGTTTGATGTCTCCGATTCGGTCATCACCCGCTTCCCGTTCGATCGCCAGAACCCCCTCGAAACCAACTTCTTTAAGGGCTTCCAGGAAAGCCCGCATTCCGACTTGACCGTCTCCCCAGGGAACTTCCGCACCCCATGTTCCGATTTGCTGAGTGCGGTTGGCGTCTTTGATATGAATATGCTTGATCCAGGGAGCCAGTACACGGACCGCTTCAATTGGATCACCTTTATCGTAGAGAATCATGTTGGCCGGATCAAAATTGACACCAACAGAGGGGTGGTTGAATTCTTTGAGGAAATGCTGCAAATCGGCTGCGCTTTCCTGCCCTGTCTCTAACAGCAGGATAAGATCATTTTGCCCGGCTTTGTCGGCCAGTTCCTTTGTACGCTCAAAAAATTTCCTGGCATAGGCTAAATCATGATGATCGAGAAAGCCCAGGTGCATAGACAGGTATTTGACGCCCAATTCCGCGGTAATATCGGCGGCGGCAAAGAATAAATCGCGATTCTGCGGCCAGCAATCATCCGGCGCAATGCCCCCGGTCACGCGTATACTGTCTAATGTGGAGTAATCTTCCTGAGGAAAATTGACCATTGTGGCACTGATTGTCCAGTCCTGCTGTTTAACCGCGGCAAGGTACTCCTTTCCCTGTTCTCCCACGGCGGGGGTAACGGCCAGATGCACATGGCTCAGACCAATTTGCTTCATGGCATCCGCAACACCTTTTACATCGGTCTGTAATGACCAACTGCATACGCCCACCGGCCACTTTCCGCATTGTATCATATCCGTCTCCTTATCCGTCCTATAGGGAAATCATTTTATCTTTCGATGCCGATTCAATCTCGGCTTGAATGATTCGTATCGACTCCATGGATTGGTCCAGGGTGATCACTTCTTCCGTATTGTCGCCTTGAATCGAACGGTTGAAATACTCGATTTGCCGGGAATATCCGTCACCCGGAGCCACTTCGGGCGTATACGCTTCTCCGTCACTAGGGCAGACCCTGAAGGCAGGATTGCGAGTGCAGTCATACGTCAGTGTGGCTCCTTCCAGAAGGAGGTTAAAACTCATCTCAAAGCCGAATGAGGGAGTCATCGCCCATCCGCCCTCGGCGGTGACAACCTTGTCATTATGATATCGATAATGCGTTGCCACGTGAATTGCACTTCCAGCTTTATCTCGAGCGATAAAACTTTGCACTGCTTTAGGTGTGCCAAGGAGATACTGTACGTAATCGGTATCGTGAATATGCAGGTCCAGGACCATTCCTCCGCTGCGTTTATCATCTCCCAGCCAGCCGTCTGTGGCCCATGTTGGCGGGGCGCTGAGTCTTTGCAGCATAGCCGAACGGATTTTCCCATAACAGCCGCTGTCAACAATTTCCTTTGCTTTTGCGTATTCCGGCCAGAATCGTACACAATGGCCGATCTGCAATACGTTTCCGGTTTTTCGGGAGGCGTCAATCATTCGCTCGCATTCGGCTACATCCAGAGCCATCGGCTTTTCACATAGTACATGGATGCCGGCCTGCAGTGCTTTGATAGAAAAATCAGGGTGTAAATTCGTCGGTAGAGCCAGAGAAATGGCATCTACTTTTCCACTTTCGAGCATGGCATCAAAGTTGGAAAAAACCTCCATCTTATCAAAATCGATATGATCGGCGGCGCCCTCGATGTTGCCCACTGCCTTGTTGGCATCAGCAATTAGATTTGGATTCGAATCACAAACGGCCACTACCTCTGCATCGTCCATGGCCTGCCAACACTTATAGTGCATCCTGCCCATAAAACCGAATCCGACTATCCCTATGCGCAGCATATTCACACTCCTTTCGCCGCATTTTAATGTAACACCATTATTATCGAATCTGAATTCTTAAAGGGTCCAGCCCTTACGGTATTCTACATGCAGGAACTGGTTTGCCTCGGGTAAGTTGGTAATTTTCAGATTTTTCGGGTCCCATTGCAGTTTCAAACGTGAAACCTTCTCTTTCAGTTCAAGCCGTAATGCAATATTACCCAGCAAGACCACTTCGGTCAACGGTCCGGCGAAACTGAAATTCGATCCGGCCGGTCGGCCTCCCTTGCAGGCATTGAGCCATTCCTCATAGTGACCAGGTGAACTCGGAATGCTTTTCGGCGGTGTTTTATATTCCTTTCGCTTCGATTCCGGAATAATTAAGCCGTCAAGGATCTTACCTTTGTCTCCGATGTAAAGCGTGCCGTTGGTGCCCAATTGGCGACCATCCTCCAGTTCGTCCGGACGGAATGGCTTCATGCCGCCATCATACCATGTCAGTGTTACAGCCGGCATATCTACACGGGCAGGAAATTCGTATTTGACAATAGAACCGGATGGATAGGTTTCATTATTCACCAGGGTCGAGACGGCTTGTACAGTCAGCGGATACCCAAGTTGCAACGCTCGGAAGATCGGGTCGAGACTGTGGCACCCGATATCTCCCAGTGCCCCTGTTCCGAAATCCCACCATCCGCGCCATCGGAAGGGATGATAGGCGGGATGATAGGGGCGTACAGGTGCCGGGCCCAGGAAGAGATCCCAGTCCAGTCCTTCCGGCACAGGCGGTATATCAGTTGGTCGTCCCACTCCTTGCGGCCAATAAACATCGGTAAAACCACGATTGGGACGGTCCGTCCATACATGGACTTCCCGAACCGGTCCGATAGCCCCGTCCCAGATCATTTCTCGCAAACGCCGGGTCTCTTCCCCCGCCTGACCCTGGTTACCCATCTGTGAGGCCACATTATATTTTTGAGCAGCCTCGGCAAGAGCGCGTGCTTCGTAAACGGTATGGGTTAGCGGCTTTTGCGTGTATATATGTTTTCCTCGCTTGATTGCTTCCATGGAAACGACGGCGTGTAAATGGTCCGGAGTCGCGGTAATTACCGCATCAATATCCTTTTGCTCGTCCAGCATCTTGCGGAAATCCTGCCATTGGCGTGCCTTTGGGAATGTCTTGGCGGCATTTGCCGCATGACGCCAATCCACATCGCAGAGGGCAACAATATTTTCACTTTTAACACTGGTCAGATCGGAATAACCTTTTCCGCCAATTCCAACGCCTGCAATATTCAACTTGTCGCTGGGAGCTTTATTGCCCGCTCCACCCAATACATGTCGGGGAACAACGCTGAAGGCTGAGACGGCCGCTGCACTCGATAAAAAAGTCCTTCTGGAAAGGTTGGAATGGGAAGTTTTCTGACTCATGACTTAACTCCTCTGCAATAACACATATTTTCAGAATAGGATGTATTGAACGATACATTTTTAAACCGTGAAAGAGGGATTTCGAATCAGGAATTTAGCTTTTCTGCCCTGTTATCAGACATTTTCCATATCCCATCCGGGACGGTACTGTTCCTGTACCACAGCCTGTGCTTCGGGTGCATTTTTAACTTTCATATTCGGACCATCCCACTCGATTTTCTTTTTTGTACGGATGGCCACATCACCCAGAAGCACGAACTCTGTTAATCGTGCGGCATAGCTGAAGTTGCTACTGGCGGCAGGACCGCCCTTGCATGCGTTAAGCCAGTCGCGATGGTGCCCTTTGGATCGAGGAAGAGTCTTGGGCGGACGCTGATAGGCCCGCATCTTACTTTCTGGAATGATTCGTGGCGAGCGACTCCATCCGCCTCCCATGATCGTGCCTTTGTCGCCAATTAACAGAATACCGTTGCCGCCTTCTCCGACGCGACGACCTTCTTCGAGTTCGGCGGGACGTTCCGGATGCAGATTTCCGTCATACCAGTGTATGGTTACCGGTGGCATATCACCACGCGGACCAAACTTCCAGATCACGTGATTATTTCCTCCGATGACTTCCGAGTCAACAAAATCGGTTTGTACTGCTTCGATGCTGATTGGATGTCCCAGCTTTAAAGAAGCAAACGCCGGATCGAGGTTGTGAATAGCCATGTCGCCCACACAACCAGTACCGAATGCCCACCAGCCGCGCCAGTTATACGGTGTATAAGCCGGGTGATAGGGCCGGGGCGGTTTGGGGCCAAGCCATAAGTCCCAATTCAGGCCCTGCGGTATGGGTGGGGTATCTTTGGGACGTCCGCGTCCACGGGCCCAGCCGCCGGCGCTGCTCCATGCATGCACCTCGCGCACATTCCCGATCGCACCATCCCAGACCCATTCGCAGGTCAGTCGATTTCCTTCATCACTGCGGCCCTGGTTGCCCATTTGGGTAGCAACTCCGGCTTCTTTAGCGGCTTTTGCTACCGTCCGGGCTTCATAGATGTTGTGCGTCAGGGGTTTTTCGCAATACACGTGTTTGCCGCGATTAATGGCACTCATCGTAACCCATGCGTGACAGTGATCGGGTGTGGCACATAAAATAGCGTCAATATTCTTCTCCTTCTCGAGCAATTGGCGGAAATCGACGTAATCGTTGCAGCGGAAATTGGGATTCTGCTGGGAATAGTATTTTTCCACTTCTCCTTTGACGGGAAATCGTCCGGCTGTTCCGCTATAATAAAATCGACTGTAGTCGTCTTTTTCGTTAGGATCGGCGATAGCGACAATCTGTGCATCACTATGGCTGAACAAGCCACGGGCGTTGGTTCGGCCCTGGCCTCCGCAACCAATGATGGCAATGTAGATTTTTTCACTGGGAGCGACAAATCTGGCTCCGCCCAGAACGAAACGCGGCAGAATGGTAAATGCCGCCGCTGAAGCGGCTGCCGAACTCATGAAATGTCTTCGGGTAAATTGGAGATGCTTTGCAGATTTCATACAATTCCTCTCACAAACAATGAACAGACTTTCTCACTGCTTTAGACGTTTGAAACACGCATTTTCTGGCAATTTATCATACATCAAGCGATCAATTTTCTGCTTCAGGCTTGTTACAGGCTCCAGCCATTACGATATTCATAGTGCAAAAACTTATTGGCATCTGGAACATTGGTTATTTTCATCTGAATCGGGTCCCATTCGAGTTTTTCACCCGTTCGGATCGCGATATTGCCAAGAAGCACTACCTCGGTAAGCGGCCCTGCAAAAGAAAAGTCACTCCCGGCCTTGGGGCCACCCTTGGCGGCAATGATCCACTCCTTATAATGCCCCGGCGAACGCGGCAGTTTTTGCGGCGGTTTTCCGTATTCTTTCATTCGGGCTTCGGGGATCAACCGATTGTCCAGAATCGCACCTTTATCTCCAATATAGAGCATGCCATCGCCTCCTCCCAGACGCCGGCCCTGTTCCAGTTGCGGGGGGCGGTTTGGAAGCATTCCGCCGTCATACCAGGTTAAAGTTACGGCAGGGTGGTTATCATCGGCTTCGAATTCATAATGTACGACCGAAGCGATCGGAGCACTTTCATTTCGAATTTCGGGAGGATCCTGTAGAAAAGTACCGCTGGCTTGAACTGTTTTTGGGTATTTCAGTTTAAGAGCTTTAAAAATCGCCGAAAAATTATGACAACCGATATCCCCAAGTACGCCGGTTCCAAAATCCCACCAACCGCGCCAGACAAAGGGCAGATAAGCCAGATGGTAAGGCCGCTCCGGAGCCGGACCCAACCAAAGATTCCAGTCAAGACCATCGGGTATAGGCGGTGTGTCTTGGGGACGGGCCTGACCGCGCGGCGAAATGCGGGGATATCGGTTGGACCATCCATGAACCTCACGGACATTGCCAATCGCTCCATCCCAGATGAACTCGGTGAGCAATCGGGGGCCTTCGCCCGCTTGGCCCTGATTGCCCATCTGCGTCACAACACCAGCTTCTTTGGCGGCTCTGGCGATCTGACGGGCTTCATATACGGTATGAGTCAGGGGTTTCTGGCAGTAAACGTGTTTGCCGGCTTTAATCGCGGCCATGGTGATCGGGGCGTGCAGGTGATCCGGAGTAGCAATCGTAACCGCATCGATGTCCTTTTGCTCTTCGAGCATCTTGCGGTAGTCTTGCCATTTACGTGCCTTGGGAAATTCGTTGAACGCCTTGGCGGCGTGTCTCTGGTCAACATCACAAAGGGCTACGATATTTTCTCCCAGGCCGGCAACCGTGCGGATGTCGTTAAAACCCATCCCCCCTATTCCAATTCCGGCGACATTGAGAGTGTCGCTGGGAGCCTGTCTTCCGGGGCCACCCAGCACATGACGCGGGACAACCGTGAAAACGGCGGCCGAAACTCCTGCTGTGCCAAGGAAACGGCGACGACTGATAGGATCCCCTGAAAAGTCTGTCTTCTTGCCTGTCATAGCCTCACCTCATCAAACTTTGTGTGCTGAATCGAAAGGATTCCTCCGCAGCCCGTCGGGGCCGGATAATAACCTCACCACTATACCGGTCAAAAGGCTCTTTTGCAAGCGATTTGCCCTATTGGGATGGTTTTGAAAGTTGGTGTTGCAGAGCGGCTTACTGGAGTATAAAATGGTACTGTACTAGTATTCAAGGAGGCAAACGACGTGAAAAGCATTCTAATCATCCTTTTGCTGACCTTTTCTGTGGGAACTTCCGCTGGTGTTAGCCCGAAAGTGGGGCGATATACGGCGACGTTTCAGGAACATCATCCATTATCCAGGGCCGAAGAGATTCAAAAACGCACAACAGTACCCATCGATATCGTACGAGAGGATGGTTATACCTGTGACCTGAATCAGGAGACATATGATGTGTTTGTTCCCCAAGACTACGATCCCAATACTGCTTATGGTGTAGTAGTGGAGATTTCGCCGGGAGATAAGGGACAGGTACTGTTCGATCGGATTGAGGACGAATTTACCAAACGCAAGCTGATCTGTATCGGAGCCGACAAGTCGGGCAATAATCAACATGTTTATACACGTCGAATTCCACTGGCGCTGGATGGACTACATAATATCCAGAAATTGTATCGAATCGATCCGGAGCGGATTTACGTGGGGGGGTTGTCAGGTGGGGGGCATGTGTCATCGATCGTAGCATTTCATTTCAGTGATGTATTTACAGGGGGGATTTTTGTAATCGGAGCCTCTTTTTGGAGGCCGATAGCAGTACCTGGCAAGCCGGGCAGGGCGTATCAGGCGTTTCCTGCGCCGAAGATACGATATCTGGTCGAGGCTCGTAATCGGGGGCGATATGTACTGTTGACGGGAGAGTACGACTTTAATCGAATACCTATGCAGGCTTATTACCAGTATGGATATAAGCCATACCTGAAAAACGTCTTGTTTATTGATGTACCGGGAATGAAACACGAAGGACCTCCCCCCGAACGACTTCTGCAGGCGATTGAATATGTAGACCAGCCCAGAAATAAAAAAGGTGATTAAAATGGGTTGGTGGTCAGAAATTAAACCTCTACGTCTAGGTAAGAAAGATAGGAATCATCCTTGGATTTTTATTGCTTATCATGAATCTCCTTCTCAACGTGAAGATAACCAGTGGTATACGGCTTTTCTTTTCCGAAATAAGGAACGAAATATATTCGGGATGAAGGAAATATTTGATTTAGTTCATGAACAGATTTTGCGTGAATTGGCAACAAGGGTGGTCAAAGATGGCGAATTTCGAAAAGCAATGATATCTAATAATCCAGATTTGTCTAAAATGTGGAAAGGTAGATAACAATTTGGATTTCATTTCTTACTTGCCAAAACAGAATTGTCTCCTGTTATTGCTGTTTGAATTCCTTTGTGACTTCCATTCCACTTATGTCTATAATTGAATTATATACGTGAAAGAATGGGACTCATTAGATGGGAGTGGATAGATGAGATGTGTGTTATATTACAGCCTTTTGATTTGGCTAGTGACGGGAGTATATGCGCAGGACTGGACCCGGTTTCGAGGGCCTAATGGATCGGGGATCAGTCAGGCCAAGGGGATTCCCTTCCAGTGG
This sequence comes from Sedimentisphaerales bacterium, assembly GCA_016926155.1. Lineage (GTDB taxonomy): Bacteria > Planctomycetota > Phycisphaerae > Sedimentisphaerales > Anaerohalosphaeraceae > JAFGGE01. The sequence goes on along the minus strand of JAFGPC010000177.1, from coordinate 51,007 downwards.
ACGGACAGCGATTATCTGTGGAAGACCAAACTGCCGGGCCAGGGGCATTCCTCCCCGGTCCTCTGGAAACATAAGCTGTTTATTACCTGCGGAAACAAGAATGACGTTGCACTTCTGGCGCTGGATGCAGATACGGGCAAAATCCTGTGGAAAAAGGACTATACGCTTGCCCCGTACCGTATGAACAGCCTGAACCACTACGCCGCAGGCAGCCCGGCTTGTGATGAACGGGCAGTGTATGTGATATGGAGCACCGCCGAGGAAACGACAGTACTCGCCCTGGATCATGCCGGTGAGCCTTTATGGTCAAAGTCCTTCGGCCCGACTGCCTCCCAGCACGGCCCCTGCAAAACCCCCATGCTGATTGATGATCTGTTGGTATTCACCATGGAGCAGCGTGTCAATAGCGACGATGTAAAAAGTTATTGGTATGCTTTGGATAAAAATACAGGCACGATTTGTTGGCAGCTCAAACGCAACAATGCCAGTCACATTTCGTATTCCACGCCGTGTGTATATACCGGATCGGATGGTCAAGATCAGCTTGTCTTTGCCAGCAAGAGCCATGGTGTTACTGGTGTCGATCCACGGACAGGCAAGGTTCTCTGGGAAGAGATCACAGCCTGTCCTGCCCGTGTGGTTGCGTCCCCTGTCGTTACCAAGGATATGGTGATTGTCAATTGCGGAGATGGGGGGACAGGAATGCAACTGGCCGCCGTTGTTCCTCCCACAAATTCTCATGCAAAACCGAAAATCGCATATGCCCTGACTGATCGGAAAATCCTGCCTTATGTGACGATGCCTTTGATTGTTGGCGATTTGATGTTTACCTTTCACGATACCGGCCCGGTCTGTTGTTTCGATGCCAAAACCGGAAAGTCGATCTGGACTAAAAAGCCGGGAGGGCGGTTTTATTGTTCGCCGATCTATATAGGTGGGAACATCTACTGTGTCACGATGGATGGAAAAGCTGTCGTAATCAAAGCAGACAGGGAATACCAGTTTTTGGCGGTCAATGATCTTGGAGAAGAAACCCAGGCCAGTCCGGCCGTCGCTAACAATCGGCTGTATCTGCGAACACTGACCCATCTCTTTTGTCTGGAAGGTAAGCCGTAGACGTTCGTTTATGACCGATTTGGTTCACTTGAGAGGCCTAATAGGGGTTTTGTTTTGCAATTCTCGCCATGTCACGGTAAGATTTTTCACCAATCGGAGCAGGAGTGTTGTAAGGACAATGGGAGCGTATAATGATAGAAAAATGGGAACAGCAGCTTGACAGCTTTGACTGGGGAAAACGTTTAACCGCCTTGCAGGAGCTTATTACCCTTGTCGAGGCCGGTCAGATCGAATTTCCTGCCCCAACCGATAAAATCAATATGCATTGTCATACGTTCTATTCCTATAACAGCTATGGTTATTCACCCAGTAAGTACGCCTGGCTGGCCAAACGAAGCGGCATGGCTCTGGCAGGAATCGTGGATTTTGATGTTCTGGATGGACTCGATGAGTTTATAGAGGCTGGCCGACTGCTCGATCTGCCGACCTGTGGAGGTTTGGAGACGCGTGTCTTTGTGCCGGAATTCGCCGATAAGGTGATGACCAGCCCGGGTGAGCCGGGGATTACGTATCACATGGGAATGGGAATCCCCTCAGGGCAGTTGACAGGAAAATGGAAGACATTTCAAGGGAAACTGAAAAACACAGCCCAGGACCGTAATAGAATCTTGGTGGAACGAGTTAATGCCTATCTTTCATCGATAAAGTTGGATTACGAAAAGGATGTTTTACCGCTGGCTCCGGCTGGAAATCCCACGGAACGGCACATCTGTGTCGCCTATGCTCGCAAAGCTGCCGAACACTTTGCCTCTGACGATGAGTTGATCTCCTTCTGGTCGGATAAGCTTGGAGTGGATGTCTCAAACATGGAGCTGCCACAAGGGCGTGACATATTAAATACCATTCGCTCTAAGACGATGAAGCGGGGAGGGCCGGGTTATGTCGTGCCCGATGCCGGGGCATTTCCCAGAATGGCCGAAGTCAATGAGTTCGTCCTGGCTATCGGAGGGATTCCGACCCTGACCTGGCTCAATGGATTGAGTGAAGGGGAACAACAGCTTGAGACACTTCTCGATATTGCCATGGCCAGCGGGGTAGAGGCGATTAATATCATTCCGGATCGCAACTTCACGCCGGGTGTGGAAGATGAGTTGGTTGCCAATCTGAGGGCGGTGATCCAAATCGCCTCCCAGCGTCAGTTGCCGATCATTGTAGGCACCGAGATGAACAGTCCGGGTCAGAAGTTTATCGATAATTTTGAAACGGCGGAATTGTCACCCTATATGCCGCTTTTCCTGCAGGGAGCACGAATTGTCTATGCCCATTCGGTCCTGCAACGACAATGCGGTCTGGGTTATACAAGTGGCTGGGCGAAAAAACTGTTTCCGGATCGGGGCGAGCGAAACCAGTTTTATGAAACAGTTGGTCGTGAGATTGAGCCTGCTCAGGAACATCGGCTTGCCGCTGTTAATACCGATACAAAGCCGGATGATTTATTTAAATTACAATGACCCGTTCGTCAGGGAAGGACGGACAGGCAAAAATCGAGAGTAATAAAGAGACAATGAGCACAACAATACCTAAAACCCAATATGCTGTTCAATTGATCGGACCGGACCAATTAACATTGAATCGTAAAAAACAGATGCCCGAACTCGGTCCCTGGCAGATTCTTGGACGGGTGGAAGCGGTTGGTTTGTGCTTTTCCGATCTCAAGCTGTTAAAACAATATGACAAACATGCCCGTAAGGAGCACATTCGAGAAGGGATTGAAGAATCTATTTTGAAAGAAATCCCGAGTTATGTGCCGGACAATCAGCCGACTGTACCCGGGCATGAGACAACGGTTCGCATCATTGCTGTAGGTGAGAAGGTGAGCGGCGTCCGGATCGGTGCGCGTTATCTGGTGGAGACGGATTATCGCTGGTTGCCTACGACCAACTCCAATGCATCGTTCGGCTATAATTTTGAAGGCGGATTGCAGCAGTACGTATTGATGGACCAGCGAATTATTACATCTCCCGAGGGCGAATTGTTTCTATTACCCGCATCGGAAGAACTGAGTGCTTCGGCGGTGGCTCTTGTAGAGCCTTGGGCGTGCGTAGAAGAGGCGTATCGTGTTAAAGAGCGATCCAGTTTGGTCGAAGGCGGAAGGATGCTGATCGTGGCCGATCAGGCTGTGCCCGAACCGGACTTTATTGCCTTTCTCGGTCGATACGGTCGACCCGGCGAGATTACGATGGTAACACGTAAGGCCTTAATCACGGCAGGGACAATTCCCATTAAAGAGACGGAGAGGATTGAGGATTTGCCCGATGGTGTGTATGACGATGTGTTGTATTTTGGCTCGGACGTGGAAACCACTGAGAAATTGTTCCATAAGATCGGGCCCAATGGTCTCTACAATATCATTCAGTGTGGTAATAAATTCGGTCGTACGGTTACCTCCACAATAGGACGATTCCATTACGGAAATATCCGTATGGTCGGCACGTTTGGCATCGATCCGGCCGAGTCGATGGAGTACATCCCTTATTCTGGAGAAATTCAAGCTAATGACAAGATCAATGTGATCGGTGCTGGTGGGCCGATGGGTGTCATGCATGTCATCCGGAATATCTGTCAGGGTATACCGAATATCACGGTCTTTGCAGGGGACCTGGACGATTACCGATTGGGTCTTCTTAATCGAATTGCCGGCCCTATGGCGGCAAGACTGGGCGTAGCCTATTATCCCTATCATGCCAAACAGGAAAAACCGGCTACACGATTTGATTATACGGCTCTTATGGCGCCGGTTCCGCAACTGGCAGCCCAGGCGATTGAGGAGTCCGAGGTGGGGGGGATCATTAATATATTTGCGGGAATTCCTGCCGGTGTTAAAGGTGATTTGGATCTGGATGCATACATTGAAAAACAGCTTTATTTCATCGGCACCAGCGGCTCGGTGCTTGAAGATATGAAAGTAGTCTTGAAGAAGGTGGAATCCGGCAAGCTGGACACAGATATCTCGGTGGCAGCCATCAGTGGGATGGCCGGGGCGGTGGATGGAATTCGATCTGTAGAGAAGGCCCTGATTCCGGGAAAAATTCTCGTGTATCCGGCCTGTGCCGAGATGGGCTTAATTCCGTTGGAAAAGCTTTCTGAAACCATGCCGGATGTGGCGGCGTGTCTGGATAACGGACTTTGGAACAAAAAAGCCGAACAAGTCCTGCTGGCCAATTATTCGGGATGATACCTCTAACCGCCTTGATGGTTTGAAGGGAAAGGAGAAAACGTGGCAACAAATGTGGAGCAAGCATACGAACTGGCCAGACAGGCTTACGCACAATGGGGAGTGGATACCGACGCGGCGATGGAGAAATTGGCTTCGATTCCGGTTTCGCTGCATTGCTGGCAGGGGGATGATGTGGGCGGATTTGAGAATCCCGACGCAGGGCTGGATGGAGGTCTGGCGGTTACGGGCAATTATCCCGGCAAAGCCCGAACACCGGAGGAACTTCGCACTGATGCCGATCAAGCCCTGTCTCTGATTCCCGGAACACACCGATTCAACCTGCATGCTATTTATGCAGAGACCGGAGGCAAGCGAATTGAGCGGAACGAACTGCAGCCGGAACACTTTGCCGGATGGATTGACTGGGCGAAAAACAATGGAATGGGATTGGATTTCAATCCGACTTTTTTCTCGCACCCCAAAGCGGACAGCGGTTTAACACTAAGCAGCCATGATGAAGGAGTCCGAAGATTCTGGGTGGAGCATGGAATTGTCTGTCGAATGATCGGGGCGGCAATGGGCAAGGCTCTGGGGATACCGACGGTAACCAATGTATGGATTCCGGACGGTTTTAAAGATATTCCCATTGACAGAAAAAGCCCGCGGGAAATCCTTAAGAAATCACTCGACGAGATTTTTGCAGAGCCTCTTGATCCAAGGCATAATCTGGATGCCGTTGAGAGTAAGTTATTTGGAATCGGTGCCGAGAGTTATACGACCGGCTCGCACGAATTTTATCTGGGGTATGCCGTGGCAAACAAGAAGTTGCTCTGTCTGGATGCGGGCCATTATCATCCAACCGAAGTCATCAGCGACAAGATTTCATCCGTCCTGACGTTTGTGGATGAGCTGCTTTTGCATGTAAGTCGGCCGGTCCGATGGGACAGCGACCATGTTGTGATCCTTGATGATGAACTGCGGGCCATTGCCCAGCAGGTTATACGTGGCGGTTATATCGATCGGGTGCACATCGGGCTGGACTTTTTTGATGCCTCGATCAATCGGGTTGCCGCCTGGGTTATCGGGACTCGCTGCATGATTAAGGCATTATTGTACGGTTTGCTCGAGCCGCTGGACCGGCTGAAAGCCGCCGAGCGGGAAGGCAATTTTACGGAGCGGCTGGCGGTACTTGAAGAGTTGAAGACCATGCCGTTTGGCGCCGTCTGGGATTATTACTGCTTTACAAAGGATGTGCCTGTGGGCATGACGTGGTTGGATGAGGTCAAGATGTACGAAAAGAATGTTTTGAGTAAGCGTGCATAGGAATACGAGGATTGTAGGTCATTGGGGAAGGAAAACCGAATGAGCGAGGAACAAAAAACGCAACAGGATCCAGGACACAGCGAGTTTGAACGAGAGCCGGTTCCACGACGGTCTCTGTTGGGTTTCAAGAGTTTCATCGGCATGTATGCCGGCGAACATTGTGCCGGGACCGAATTGATGATCGGGCCATTATTTGTAGCGGCCGGTGTCAGCGCCTTCGATGTCGTAGTCGGCCTGATCGTCGGCAATGCACTGGCGGTCATGAGCTGGGTGTTTCTCTGTGCGCCGATTGCGACAAGAGTACGGCTTACTCTATATTACCAGCTCGAAAAAATCTGCGGACGAAATCTGGTTACTCTGTACAATCTGGCCAATGGGGTGATGTTTTGTTTTCTGGCAGGAGCGATGATCACGGTTTCGGCGACAGCGGTAGGGGTGTTTTTTAAGTTCCCAATGCCTGAGTTGAATGACATGTATCCCAATAGTGCAGGTTGGATATTGGCCGTGCTGGCTGTTGGGGCGTTGATCGCCGTGGTTGCTGCGTATGGGTACCAGACCGTCGCTAAATTCGCCAATATTGCTTCCCCATGGATGGTGCTGGTATTTCTGGCGTTCGGGTTTGTTGGATTAAGGCAATTTATTAGTGTAACTGGGGCGGAGATCTCTTCTCCCGCCGAGCTGTGGTCGCTGGCAAAAACAACGATCTGGAAAGGGGGCGATCCCCTGCCTGGCCAGACGAAATTTACTTTCTGGCATGTCATGTTCTTTGCGTGGTTCTGTAATATGGCCATGCATGTGGGTATGAGCGATCTGTCAGTTTTCCGTTTTGCAAAGAAATCCTGGTATGGCATAGCATCCGGAACCGGAATGTATGTCGGACATTTCATGGCGTGGATCAGCGCCTCGATCTTGTATGCTTTTCAATTGCATGTGGATCCTTCGAATACAAAAGTGTTACCTGGCCCCTTGGCCTATGAAGCCTGTGGGATTGCCGGGCTGATCTGTGTGATTATTGCCGGATGGACGACGGCCAATCCGACCATTTACCGTGCCGGTCTGGCATTCCAGGCGATCATGCCCAAAACATCCCGGTTTAAAGTGACGCTGGTGACGGGCTTGATTGCTACGATTGCGGCTATGTTCCCGGCTATCGCGATGAAACTACTGGATTTTGTGGCTTTGTATGGAATGTTGCTGATGCCAATGGGAGCTGTTATTTTTGTAGATTTCTGGCTGATACGCAAATTCGGTTTGCAAAGTAATTATGCCGAGTTGAGTGGAAAGACCTTTAACTGGGCGGCAGGTTTGGCCTGGTTTCTGACCCTGGGTTTCTGTTTGTGGATCATTTTCCAGTACGGTCAGGATAAGAAGTTCTTTGTTTCGCTGCCGGGCTGGTTTGTTGCGGCGGGACTGTATATTGTGATTAGTCTATTTTATCAGAAAAAAATCCGTCCTTCGGTGGCGGCCTAATTGGGAGATCATAAAATGCGTACGACATTACAGATCATTTCCTGGCTGTCTCTTGTGGCTTTAGTGGTGCCGTCGATATTGTATCTGGCAGGCAGTATGGAACTTGACAGAATCAAAGCATATATGATGGCAGCTACTGTTGTGTGGTTTGTCAGCGCTTCTTTATGGATGTGGAAGGATACCGGACCGACGGTTGAAGAAGAGGAAACCGTTATATAATTCTTTTCTATTTATAACTATTCTTTTTGATATGGAGCATGATACTGATGAATAAAGCTCTGGTGGAGCTGATTCGGATTTCCAACCATACCGGCAAGGATCCGGCCCTGGTGCAGGGCGGGGGGGGCAACACTTCCGTCAAGACAGCCGACGGCAAATATATGTATATCAAAGCCAGTGGAACCGCTTTGAAGGACATGGACGACAAACGCGGCTGGCGAAGGATGCGGCTCGATATGGTTCTTGATGTTATCAGGGATGAGACTATTGCAGGTCTGGATGCCCAGCGTCGTGAAACGGAGGTGATGAATCGATTGCTGCTGGCCTGTGATGACGAACTGAACGACAGTGCCCGTCCCTCGGTGGAAGCCCATCTGCACGCCTTTCTCGATACGGCGGTGATTCATTTACATCCTAACGTTGTCGGGGCCTATGTGAACGCCCAAAATGGAAAGACTCTGTTGGAACGACTTTTCCATCAGGAAAAAAAGCCGCCGTTATGGGTGCCGTATACCGATCCCGGTTTTATGCTGGCACGCACTATTTCCAGACGGGTCCAGGCGTATCAGGCCGAGTATGGATGTAAACCGGCGATTTTGTTTCTGGAAAAACATGGATTGTTTGTCACAGCTCCTACCTCAAATGCGGCCCTGCGTCTGGTCCGTAAAGTGATCAAGGCCTGCGGTAATCGTCTAAAAAATCCATTGCCCCATCGAATCAGAGAAGCAGATCAGGCTGTTATACATCAGACAAAGTTGACGATTCGCAAGGCGGTTTTTCAGGCGACAGGCCAGTATCTTCCTATTCACCACTTCCAGGATCATGAAATCGCCTGGTTCATGAAGCAAAAGGATGTTGCCGGTATGCTTGCCGCCGGGGCTTTATCACCGGATGAATTGGTGTATGCCAATGGCCCGGCCTTGTGGATTGATAAAGTCGATTCAGATCGAATCATAAAGCGGTTGATAAACCAGAGGGAGAAGGGGGATAAACCTGCTCTGGCGTTTCTGGTAAAGAATCAGGGGCTGTTTGTTGCCGCCAAAGAAAATGTAGCACAAACGATCCGCGATATTGCGGCCGGTTCCTTTTTCATCCGTGTCAACGCCAGGTTTCTTGGAGGGATCGCCACTTTATCCAAACGACAACGGACCTTCATTAACGAATGGGAAATGGAATCCTTCCGGCGTGCTCTGGTCGAAGGTGTAAGCGGGGGAGATCTGAAAGATCGAGTCGCCGTGGTTACCGGGGCCGGTTCCGGTCTGGGGCGAAGTATTGCTCTTGGGCTAGCTCGAGCCGGGGCCATGGTCGTCCTTCTGGATATCGATTCGATTGCCGCCGCTGAGACGGCACAGACGATTGCCCGTGAAATTCCCAAGGCGTCGACAATTGTCTGTCATTGCGATGTGACCAGCGAAGAGAGCGTCACTTCGGCGTTCGAGGGCATTCTGGAGACCTTTGGGGGGCTTGATATTCTCGTCAATGCCGCGGGTGTTGCACCACCATATCCCCTGATTGATCTGCCCGTCAATAAATGGCGGCAGGCCCTGGAAGTCAATCTGACCGGCTATTTTCTTATGGCCAAATATGCCGCTCGTATTATGATTGACCAGGGGATGGGCGGGGCGATTGTGAATCTGTCCAGCAAGTCGGGTCTGGAAGCCAGTAAAAACAATACGCCCTATAACGCCACCAAGGCAGGAGAGATCCATATGGCCCGCGGCTGGGCGCTCGAACTTGGCTCTCATGGTATTCGTGTCAACTCGGTCTGTCCGGGCAACGTCTTTGAAGGCTCCAAGATTTGGAATCCGCAATACATTCGGGTGTGTGCCAAAAAATATGGGATCAAGCCCGAAGAGGTAATACCTTATTATGTCAGCAAAACTGCTTTAAACAAGGAGATCAAAGGCCAGGACATTGCCGATGCTGTGATCTTTTTATGCAGTGATCGAGCTCAGCGGATCACCGGCCAGACACTGGTTTCTGATGCAGGGCAGGTTATGGTACGATAATGTAGCCTGGAAAAGAAAAACCTCCGACTTCGAGCGAATCAGCTCTCATGAATGGAAGCGTTTTTGGACCTGCTCAACAAAAGGCTTAACAGTAGTCCTGTAAACAGAATGCTCGCTACTCCCAGAACCGGAATCAGAAACTCATGCGCGTGCCATTGCAGCGATTCCGGAATAGACTGTGTCTTCACGGATAATGTAATCCATGCGATCACAAACAGGCCCTGTAGTACGCTTACAATCGCTACGGCATTGTTTGCCCTTCGACTGATCAGGCCCAGCAGGAATAATCCCAGCATGCCGCCGCTTAAAATGCCGGCCAGATTCCACCATATATCCAGGATGTTGCCGGTGGTTTTGGCCATCAGAAGCGCGACAATCGTGCCCAGGACACCCCAGATAATAGTAGCTGTATACAGAGCCGCCATCGATTGTCGTTCCACGCTTTGCCTGTTGATATAGCGTTTATACCAGTCTGTTACGAGAAGCGTTGCCGACGAATTCAGGCTTGTTGAGACAGTACTCATGCCTGCAGCAAAGATGGCGGCAATAAGCAATCCTGTCATACCCGGAGGCAGCATTCTTCCGATGAAATGTGGAAATACACTGTCTCCGATTTCAGACTCTTTAAGTGTTTCGATCCTAGTTGCCTTTCGTTGTTCATAGTCAGGCTGCAATTCGTCAATACCATCCTTCAACAATGCTTGTGTGACGGCGATCTGTTTTACTTCGCCTAGATACTCTGGTTGGGTGCTGTAGAAGGCAAACAATTCGGTTCCGATGAAAAAGAACACGGCGGAAACAGGTACATATAACAATCCACCCAGCCAGATGCTTTTTCGGGCTTCCTTTTCAGACCGGGAAGCAATATATCTTTGAATATAGCTTTGATCGATCCCGAAGTTCTGCAGGTTGATAACCACTCCATAAGCCAACACCACCCAGAAGGTCGGTGCCGTCCAGGACCAGTCGAAACGACCCAGACTGAATTTATGATGTTCGGCGGCGATCGTAAAAATCTGCCCGGGACCTTCGGGCATATGAAATAACATAAGAATCGAGCAGACTGCCGCTCCGATCATCAGAACGATGGCCTGTAATGCGTCGGCCCAGATGACAGCGACGATTCCGCCGACAAATGCATATAGGGTTACGGAGACGCCGATCAGGAGAATGATTACAAAGATATTCCATCCCAGAAGAACGGAAAGGGAAAGTGCGATCAAATACATCACGACACCCATTCGGGCAAGCTGAGTGAGCAGATAGAACAGGCTCACATAGCCTCGTGCCCATGGACCGAACCGATGTTCCAAATGGACATATGCAGAGATCTCACCCGTACTTCGATAATAGGATAGAAAAAAACGTACGGCAATCCATGTTGCTAGCGGAAGAGACAGACTGAATACGAATGGATTCCAGTTGGCTGCATAGGCCTTACCCGGAAGCGCTAGAAAGCTGATACTGCTTAAATACGTTGCAAAAATGCTCAATCCGCATGCCCAGCCGGGCAGAGACCGGGAAGCGGCTGTAAAACCCTCCGTGGAGCGGCTTTTACGGTAAAACATGAAACCGATCGACATTGTTCCGGCAAAGTATACCAGCAAAACCGCCCAATCGAGACCTGTGAAATGTCCTCTCATTCCATTATCCTGCTATCGGAAATTCCTGGGACTGTCTCTATGAGGATTAGAGAATTCTATTCCGGCCAGTCACCCGAAAAGACCTCGGTTGCCGGGCCGGTCATATAGACGCAATTATCCTCCGGGCACCAATATAGCTCCAGGTCGCCGCCCGGCAGATGCGCCAACGTGTTGGCTTCGGTTCGACCGGTCAAAACACCCGCCACACAACAAGCGCATGCTCCTGTACCACAGGCCAGCGTAATCCCACTACCCCGCTCCCATGTAATCATGGTAAATTCATTCGGTCCGGCGACTTTGACGAAATGCGCATTGACCCGTTCCGGAAACAGTTCATGATGCTCCACCGCAGGACCTAATCCTTCTAAATCTACAAGCGACAGATCGTCCACAAAAAAAACAGCATGCGGATTGCCCATCGATACGCATGTCATGAACAGTTCCACACCGGTCGCCTCAATCGGTTCGTTGACGACCGGATCAGAGGTCAGGGCCACAGGGATCTGAGCGCCTGCCAGAATGGGTTGGCCCATATTCACACAGACTCGATCTACAGTTCCGTTATCACCAATGGCAAGGCCCAGTGTCAGAATACCTCGTTGCGTTTCAATCCGTAATGACGAGTCGAATGTCTCCTTGCCCGGCACAGAAAACGGTCCACCCGGCTCAGCCAATCCATGGGTGTAAACGTATTTAGCCAGGCAGCGGATTCCATTGCCGCACATCTGTGCTTCAGAGCCGTCCGAGTTAAACATCCGCATTCTGGCATCCGCAATGTCTGAGGGGCAGATAAGGATAAGCCCATCCGAGCCGACTCCAAAATGTCGATTGCTGATCTCGACAGCCAGCGAAGATGGATCGGCAACCTTCTCATTAAAGCAGTTGACATAAATATAGTCATTTCCCAGTCCATGCATCTTTGTAAAACGCATTCTATACCTCATCATTTTTGACAGTGTTGAGCCAGATATTATAGTAACCGGGTGCTGGATTTGCAACCCGATGATTTGTCCATTCGCAATCTGGTGACAGAAAAACGCATCTTGGTCATTTTATTCTATGATCTTGTGATACAATAATTGGTCCAACAGTAGGATTTATGAGTAGATCGAAATAGTAGATTGAAGTAGGAGGCATGTACAATGCAGTTCTCAAAAAAGGCTATAATAAGCTGTTTATTTCTCGTACTCAGTTCTGGTTTTGGGAGATGGGATGCCGTTCTTGCCGGCCAATATACCGTAAGGCCTAAGATTAAAATACAAGCTCAACCGTTCGATCTGGATCGAATCCGGTTGCTGGATGGACCCTTTCGTCATGCCATGGAAAAAGATATCGACTGGCTTGTTCGTCTTGAGCCGGACAGACTACTATCGCGATTCCGAGAATATGCCGGCCTGGAACCCAAAGCTCCAATCTATGGCGGCTGGGAGAGAGATACGATCTCGGGTCATTCGTTGGGGCACTACCTCACAGCCTGCTCTCTGGGTTACGCTGCTACGGGCGATCAAAGACTGCTTGAAAAGGTCAATTATATCATCGATGAACTGGCTTTGTGCCAGGATGCCTATGGGGATGGATATGTTGCGGGGATTCCCAACGGCCGAAAGGTTTTTGCCGAGGTGGCAAAAGGGGATATCCGCTCCAAAGGCTTTGATCTTAACGGTTTATGGGTTCCCTGGTACACCACGCACAAGCTTATGGCCGGTCTTAGAGACGCGTATCTGTATTGTGACAATGCCAAGGCGAAAACCATCCTTGTCAAGCTGGCGGATTGGGCCTATGCCATCACAGACAAGCTCAACGATGAACAGATTCAGACCATGTTGGCCTGTGAACATGGCGGTATGAACGAACTCGCAGCCGAAGTGTATGCTTTGACGGGAGATAGTAAGTATTTGACTCTGGCCGAGCGTTTTTATCATAAAGCCATTCTTGATCCGCTCAGCCGAGAAGACGATCCCTTCCCCGGTGTTCATGCCAATACGCAGATCCCAAAACTGGTCGGAATCGCCAGGCTGTATGAACTGACAGGAAATCCCAGGTTTCACACGATTGCGACCTTTGCATGGGATACGATTATCGATCATCATACCTATATTACCGGAGGTAATAGTAACCGAGAGCATTTTGGCCCACAGGATCAGTTGTCCGAACGTCTCAGCGAAAATACGACGGAAACATGTAATACGTATAATATGCTTAAATTCACTCGTCCTTTATTTTCCTGGCAGGGCGAAGCTCGCTATATGGATTACTATGAGCGAGCCCTGCTGAACCATATTCTGGCTTCCCAGAATCCGGATGACGGGATGACCTGTTACTTTGTACCGCTGGCACAGGGAGCAATGAAGACCTATTGCTCACCCTTCGATTCCTTTTGGTGTTGCACGGGTACGGGGATGGAAAACCATGTGAAATACGGCCAGCAGATCTACTCACACAATGGGGATGATTTATACGTAAATCTGTTTATTGCCTCGGAGCTGGATTGGAAAGAAAAGGGGATCAAGATTCGACAGGAAACCCGATTTCCGGAGCGTCCTTTTACCCGGCTGATTATCCAGTGCCAACAAGCCCATGCCGGAATGGTCTACGTACGATATCCTTATTGGGCTCAGAAGGGGGTTACAATTAAGATCAATGGTCAAACCCAGCAAGTATCCTCAAAGTCGCAAGAGTATATCCCCTTGAAACGTACATGGGTAAGCGGCGATTCCATTGAAATTCATATACCGATGACACTTCGATTGGAGACCATGCCTGACAATACCGACCGTATTGTTTTTATGTATGGGCCATTGGTACTGGCGGGCGAATTTGGCGATAGACGTCCTGAACCATGGGTACCGGTTCTGATGGCACAGGACCGAAATCCCTCCCGTTGGATCAAGCCGGTACCGGGTGATTTAATTCGTTTTAAAACAGAAGGTGTTGGAAGGCCGGACGATTTTACTTTAATTCCGTTCTATCGTATGCACCATCAATGGTATTCGGTCTATTTTGACCTGTTCACAGAACAGCAATGGACACAGCGTAAGACCAAATATGAAGCGGAACAGAAGCGTCTTCGTGAATTGGAGGCCCGTACGGTCGATTTTGTCCAGCCGGGGGAAATGCAACCGGAACGCGACCACAATTTCCAGGGGGAAACGACGTATGCAGGATCGCATCAGAACCGGAAATGGCGGGATGCTCGTAATGGGGGCTGGTTTTCCTTCGATCTCAAGGTTATCGATGATCAGCCGATTGATCTGGTTTGCACCTATTGGGGAGACGATGCCGGGAATCGGGAGTTCGATCTGCTTGTGGATGGCAAATTACTGGCAACCCAGGTTCTCAATCGTGATGCGCCCGGCGAATTCTTTGATATGACCTATGCATTGCCGAAAGAGTTATTAGAAGGAAAAGAAAAGATTACTCTTCGATTTCAGGCCCATGAGGGAAAAACCGCCGGTGGTGTGTTTGGTTGTCGTATTCTAAAGAGAAAATGATTTTTAAAGGTTGAGACAGAGTTGTCTGGATTGTATTCCATGCTCAAATAAGCAAGGATGTAAAGTTCATAAAATCTTTTTTAGTAATTGGTTATGAGATCGCGAATTCCTTGCGGCGGGAGTTCATCTGGGCCTTGAGACGGGCAATGATCGACGAATGCATCTGGCTGACACGTGACTCAGACAGATCCAGGGTCGCTCCAATCTCTTTCATCGTCATTTCTTCATAGTAATACAATACCACAATCAGCCGTTCGGCACGGGTCAGGCCCTTGGTTAAGAGACCCTTCAGGTCGCGTTTTTGGGCCTCAAGGACTGGATTCTGACTTTTCTGGTCTTCGATGATATCGATCTCACGGATATCCTTTTCCCCGTCAGCATCGGAAAATTTGTTACTCAATGAAACCAGACCGATTGCATTGGCGTCTCGCTGCAGACGGCGAAATTCTGTCATTTCCAGTTGGAGCTCTTCGGCGATCTCCTTTTCGGTAGGCATCCGTCCTAAATGGGCTTCCAGGGTCTGTAACGCCCGTTCGAGTTGATGAGCCCGAGCGCGAACCAGCCGGGGCACCCAGTCCATACTTCGCAATTCGTCGAGGATAGCCCCACGAATCCGCGGCGTACAATAGGTTTCGAACTTGACTCCGCGTTCCGGATCGAAGGCGTCGATAGCGTCCATCAGTCCAAAAATACCTGCACTAATCAGGTCATCCAGTTCCACCTTGTCCGGCAGCTTAGCGTAGATTCGCTCGGCCGTATATTTGACAATGGGAAGGTAATGTTCCATCAAGAGATTACGACAGTATTCATCCCGACGGTCAAAAAAATCTTTCCAAACTTCTTCGATGTTTTCCAACTGAGCCGTTTTCATTGACTAACCTCCATGTATCGCATCGAAAATAGCTCTCTTAATCGGCTTTTTCGTCCGATAACTGCATTTCTATATTCACCATACCGACAAGAGAACTGATAAAAACACTATCGAGCGTGCTCCTATCGGCTAAAAAAACAGAACGGTTTAGAAAAACCAGTTTACCACTTTCTGGAAGAAGCCTTCCGGGCCTCTTCCGGCCGCCGGACCTCGGGCCAGGCGGGCCGTCATTGCCACCAGAGATGTCGTTATCTTTGCTCGGGGGTAAGCTAAAACGACCGGTTCCCTCGATTTTACCGCGGATATTAATCTTTCATCCCGGCACAGAATACCTGCCTCATACACAGGAAAATCTAAAAAGCGTTGAGCCACATCCGCTATCTGGCGGTAAATCTTTTTTCCCTCGGCTACGGAATCAGCCATATTTACAATCAGGCTGATCCGGCCTTCATAATTCTTTCCGACAAGTACCTTGATCACGGCATATGCATCGGTCATTGCTGTCGGTTCCGGTGTCGTGACCACGACGGTATGATGGGATGCCTTACAGAAACCCAGGACAGACGCATTGATTCCAGCGCCTGTATCGATCACAATCATATCCGCTCGATCCTGTAGGGCATTTAGTTCATCGATGAGGTGCTTGCGTTGAAATTGCGACAAATTGGCCAGTTCCTCCAGTCCGGATCCGCCACAAATGATCTCAACACCAGCAGGTCCGATATGGGTTATCTGATCCAGTGTTTTTTGCCCCGATACCACATGCGAGATGTTGTACCGGCTGTTGATATTCATGATCACGTCGAGATTGCCAAGCCCCAGGTCGGCATCCATCAGAACTACTTTTTTGCCTGCCGCTGCAAGGCAGATCGCCAGGTTTCCTGCGATATTGGTCTTGCCGACCCCGCCTTTTCCGCTGGTTACTGCGATTACATCTGCCTGACGCGACGTTTCGTCCATCATTCTTTGAAGATGCTTAGTATAAGTCCTGTTCATCCGCCTACCATGTCCCTCCGGCCTCCTGATCCATCCTTTAACGCTGTAATTCTTTCTGACGTTTTTTTTGTAAAAGTTGATGTGCTACTTTGTTATTTATCAAATTTTCAGCCAATTTGTTGACCTGGTTTTCCAGATAAGCCTTCGGCTCTGATTTCAGAAGCTCTTTGGCTTCCGTATCAACCAACGGTTGGCTTACAAAATAACCATCCGGACCGAATTGGATCGATTCTGTATCAAAAAGAACCAGCCTTTCATGACGCATGTGTTCTGCAACCGCCTGTGCCATCAGACCGGCAAATCCTTCCACATCGAGATCTTTCGGTATAAAACCCGGGGTGTTTACATTCGTGATGTTCTGCGTCAAGACCAGGCGTCGTTGTTCGGTGAATTCCAGTATTTTACTTAGCAATTCGCCAACATTATCTCTTATTGTCGTTGTCAGTTTCATATCAATGAGTACTTTCTTCGTTTTTTTATAGAGTTCTAGGATGCGACGACATGTTCTGGCTCTTCATGGTCCAGAATCAATTTGATTTCCGATAATGTTTTCGTTTTCCTCAACTCCAGAATTTTTGCCAGCCGGTCAAACACTGCTTCGTCGTATAGACGATGCCCACCTTCAGTCCAGTCCGATTCCTGAATCAGACCCATGGTGGTGTAATTATGAATGGTTTGGCGGGTAAAAGGGGTGTACCGAACGATTTCTCCGATCCGGTATAATTTGGCAGGCACAACAAACTTCGCATAATTATCAGTTGGGCGCATTAGTCTCTCATTGAAAGAAGGTACTTTTGTGTTGTCCTGATTTCCAAAAGAGCGTTTTTGGTCTTATACCAAAAAACATATTTTACATTTTGCAAAATGTAAAAGTCATTTCGGTTTTCGTCAATGTCTTTTTTGATTTTTTTAAGAATTATCTGATAAATTTTTACTATCGGACGTTCCTAGTAAAAAAGAGGGTATAGTAGGAAATTCAAAAGCAGGATAGATTGAGAGAAAGCTATAAAAGAAATTAAGGAATTATTCGAAAGATCGAATTCTCCTTTCGATGGAGTTTTACATTAACCGATACATTTCGTATCTTTTGTTTAAGTGCGGACGCTTTTAAAATAGGATCGAATTGTTTTTAACAAATCACCCTAAATGCTTGCAATAAAAGCTCCGATATAACAGCCGGATGGCAAGGGTTTGTGTGACAGATAAGTCATTTTACTATAAAATCTTACATGGTTGGCCATGAATCAAGATAAAGAAATGGAATCATTGTCGCCTGGCTCAAATCAGAGTCCTGTTGCCTGGCTGGAAAATATTACACCACTTGCCAGGCGGCTCAATTGCCTGGAAATGAGCAAAATCGCCGATGTCTGCATCGATGAGATTCCCAGGTTAATCGGGGCGAGATTGGCGTCATTCTATATTCTGGATGAGACAAGCGATATTCTGCATTTGGAAAAGAACAACCACCCCTTCCTGATCAACAATGTAGTCTCACTCAATCAGAATCCACCCTCGCCCATGGTGGCGGCTGTTCGCAGTAAGGAACTGATGCTGGTTAGCGACCTGGAAACCCACAGCAGACCCAATATACAGAAGACACAACGGGCCTTTGCGGACAATTACAGTACTAAAAGCTGCATTATTGCACCTTTAATCTGCCATAATCGTGTCATCGGGGTTCTCAACCTGACCGATAAGGTCGGGGCTGAGAAGTTCAGCACTGAAGACATCGCCGTGCTGGAATTATTCCGCCAGCTCATCGGGGCTTCAATCGGCAATGTCAAGTTGTTTGAGAAAACCCAGAAACAGGCCAAAAGTGACGGTCTGACGGGAATGCTCAACCACCGGACATTTTATGAAGACCTCGAGGCCGAGCTTCGCCGGTCCCAGCGATACGGCGGCAAAATATCAATCATCATGGCCGATGTGGATAACTTCAAGCCTGTCAATGACACTTATGGCCACCGGGCCGGGGATATGGCGATCAAGCAGATCAGCCGGCGTCTGGGTGCCTGCATCCGGCAGATCGATATTGCCGCCCGCTACGGCGGGGACGAGTTTGCTGTGATCCTGCCCAACACCTCCCTGAGCGATGCAGTGACTGTCGCTGAGCGTATGGTAACAATGGTCTCGGAAAATCCCGTCGTCTGGGAAGGCCATGAGATCCACCTGTCCCTGAGCGTTGGTGTCGGACAGTTCGACGGGGCCAGTTATATCGGCGATGTGACTAAGGCAACCGATGCGGCCCTGTACGCCGCCAAGCAGGCGGGCAAAAACACCGTCAAAGTCGTCGAAATGCAACCTGCCATGTAGATCCGATTGAACGACATATTCTTCACCCGCTGAAATCATTCGTAGCATAACCACTCTCTCTTCCCCCCTTAATAATATTGTCTGATTTGTACATTTGATTGTCGATTAACATAGTGATTTGAATCTGCCCGGTGATGTAACGGAAACCATATCCAAAGGTAAAATAACTTGACAAAGACGAGTGGTTTCTGTACACTTACGGTGCTTTAGTTTGAATTACAGTGTGTGGTGTGATTCTGTTTAGAAGCGTTGGTTTATAGGGAGAGGATGATGAAATTCTGTGTTGTCTTTTCGCTGCTGTTCTGTATTTTTATCCATTCAGTTTATGCGATCAACGGTAGTATTACAGGTCAGGGTACCAAAGAAGATCCCTATCAAATTACTGATGCGGCCGATTTACAGAAATTTACTGATCCGACATATGGGAACGTATTTTGGGCTGCAGGAGTATATTCACAATTGGTCGCCGATATCAATCTTGACGGCATCACGATTCCACCCATTGGGATCCCTCCGATCAATTTTATGGGTCATTTTGACGGGAATGGGCATGTCCTTTCCAATGTACAAGTCGAATTGCTCAGTTGGAACACAGTGGGTTTGTTTATGAACGTTCTGGCCGGGGCTTCAGTGCGGAATCTGGGTCTGGAAAACGTATCGGTTCTTGGACAAAAAACATATGCGGGTGGATTGATTGGCTACAACGCGGGGATTGTTACCCATTGCCATGTCACTGGTACGGTCGAGGGTTACTACCAGGTTGGCGGTCTGGTCGGATGGAACGACCAGAACGGTCAGGTCCTCAACTGTTCCTCGGCGGCTGATACTTCCGGGTTCGCTTCTGATATTCATTGCACCGCCGGAGGCTTGGTCGGCGAAAACGATGGGGCAATCGTGGCTTGCCGTGCAACAGGCAATGTGCATGCCTATTCGGGAAAAGACACCGGGGTTGCCGCAGCTGGCTCTCTGGCTGGCAAAAATGATCGCGGATCTATCCAGAATTGCTATGCGACAGGAAATGTCTCTGCTGAGGCAACGTATACGAAAGCCGGCAGCCTGGTTGGGCACAACGGCGGAGCACTCATCCTCAATTGTTATTCGACGGGAAACGCTTCAGCAATCGCCACATTGACGACGTACGTCGGAGGATTGTGCGGTGTCAACCTTGGAACCGTCCGCGCTTCCTTTTGTTGTATGTCCCCCTCCTGCGGGTATATCTCCTGGCCCGGCATGGAGCAGAATGTGTTTTGTGTAAGCTCTTCAGGAATGCAAGTCAGATCCATATTTACCGATGTTGGATGGGATTTTGTAGATGACGGAAACGGTACTGAAGACACATGGAGAATGTGTGTTGATGGCGTGAATCCACCTCGTTTGTGGTGGGAATTTTCGCCGGGTGACGTTGCCTGTCCCGATGGTGTGGCGATTACCGATGTTCACGCTCTAGCAATGTCTTGGCTGACAGACGATTCGGATTTGAACTTTTATGAGAATACCGATTTGAATGACGATCAGAAAATTAATATGCTTGATTTCATTATCCTGGCAACCCACTGGATGGAACAGTGAATGATATCTTGCTTGTGCAGATCTCAGTCGTTCCTTTTCTGTGGCAAGTGAGATAATCAGCCAAAGAGATATATGACCTATTCTGCCTCAAAACCATATTATGGTAACGGCTTATTGTTGACTGTAATTTTCAAACCTTCATGGGTATCGTTATGTACGAAGCGAACGATTGTCCCTTCAGGTGCCGAATAATTCACTTTCAAGGTATCACCGATCTTCTGCCATCGGACTTGAACAGGGCCATTAATTGTGGCCGAGGCCCCTTTAGCCCAGCTTAGGCCATTGAGTCGCGGGCTGATCTCAATCTCGCTGCCGCCGGGAGCAACCGGTTTAATGCCGAGCACAATGCGGTTCAAAAAGTGGACCGGAGCAGATGACCAGGCGTGGCTGTGGCTTCGTGTGGGAAATCCACCGGATCCGGTTGTGCCGGTGGGGAAGCTTTCCCAGACAGTAGTGGCTCCGGCTTCCAGCATCGGCAGGTAGTTTTTATAGATCATGCCTATGATCTGGTCTTCCTGTCCGAGTTTTTCCAGGGCCTGATAGAGATAAAGCATGGCAAATGGGGAACCCACACGGACCATACCTTCGGGTGGATTCAATATATTGCGTTGGGCCTGGGAAATATTTTCTTCTGCAATGACGTCATAAAGAACGGCAAGGAAACTAGTATGCTGACACGTACTGGGGCTGATCGATCCATCGTCACGAACAGCGTCCGGGTAGGTATGTTTGTTCGTGTCCCAGAGGGCATTGACAGCGTTGGCTACTCGTGATCGAAAGGCCTTAAGCCATGCCACATTTGTATCATCGTCAAGAGCTTCCGCAGAGAGCAGAGCGGCATCAATAGCCCCGATAACAAACATGCTGTTATGTAGGACGGTTTTCCCGCCCTGGTCGATTCCGCTCCAATCAAACATATTCCAATAAGGTCCGCTGAACAGGTCTTGTTTGTTAAGCATCGATTCGGCGCCTTTGAGATTTCGAATTACGACCGGTTGGATTGTCCGGAGAAATTCTCTGTCGCCGGTGTACCAGTAATAGTCCCATGTGGAGATGCCCCATAGAAAGCTCCAGGCCGGGAGGAGACAATCCCAGGCCGAGGGGACCTGACAGCCGACAATCGGGTATCGTTCCAGGGACTCGCCTGCGAGACGGATACAGCGGCGCGCAATGTCTGTGCTTCCGAAAACGGTGTAGCCGAACAAAGATTCATTTCGTGCATCGCCCACCCATAGCGTCTGTTCATAGAGCGGGCAATCTGTAAACGAATCCTCCATACAAAGCTTGAGTGTTCGAGCGGAGATTTCCCAGATGGCGTCAAGCCGGGCATCGCTGCAGGAAAACGAGCCTACGTAATCTAACGGGTAGGTCGATTCGATAAGTTTGACATTACGGATACGTACCGGACGGTGCTGGTCACGCAGGGTAATGAAGATATATCGGCCCGAACGACGTTTCAGGGATATAAAACGGTTTCGGCCCTGTTTTGTGATGTATCGCAATCCGTTTCGATGTCCCCGGGCAAACTGAATACGTCCATCCTCGGTGATATACTCGACGCCGTTGATATCCACCTTGACTCCCGGATCGGCAATCAGATCCAGAGCATAATATCCGCAATTCTGTTCTCCCAGATCATACAACAGTTCCACATCGCCATCTCCTCCGGGAAAGACCGTGGTCACTTCCCCATTGTCAAACATGAGGCCGGATGGATTGGTTACGAATCGAGTAGCATCTCCGATTTCGCGGCGGTTTTGAAACTGCCAGATACTGTCGTTAACGAACATCTCGGCAAAGTCGAGTTTTTCAGCGTGTGCGGACAGTTGTGCCGGAAAAGCGTCCAAATCCGTTACTGAGCGCATCAGATCATCAG
The DNA here is from genome assembly GCA_016926155.1 of Sedimentisphaerales bacterium. GTDB lineage: Bacteria > Planctomycetota > Phycisphaerae > Sedimentisphaerales > Anaerohalosphaeraceae > JAFGGE01. Next base: position 28,954 of record JAFGPC010000177.1, on the reverse strand, counting down.
TGAGCCGATTGTATTGATTGATGATGTCTGTCACTTCCTTATTTTCATGGCGGAAATTAATCCATCGCAGATCATCCTTGACAAAGGCGAATTCATTGAATCGCAGAAAGCACCAGGGATTCTTATGATTCTCATCCATCGGATTGGCCAGACGGATTTCCTGAGGGTCAAAAAAACGCACTGATTTTTCCTTGTCGTGTCCACACACCTCACGCACAAAGGCAAGAATCAAATGTGAGCCCGCTTTGACGTTATACCTACCATCCTTAAGGATCTGTCCATCCAACGCCACTTTAAATCCCTGGGATTGGAAATCGATAACCGAATCCTTCCGGGCGTGTAGAATGGTGGCCATGCCGCAGGCATTGCTGACGGTGTGATTCGCCTCTACGATACCCGGATTGACCAAACGGGCGGAGGGAAGGCAGAAGTTCCAGCCATCACATTTGACCAGTTTAGCTCGTATGAACGATCGGAAGGCAAATGGTTCTTTTGTCAACAGGGCCACATCTCTGGGATTCAAATCCGACCACGGCCCCCTGTCAGCTTCATATAGGATTGCGGCTTTCGTAAAGTCTTCTTGGCCTGTCAACCGGGCGTCGAACCATTCCGCCGGTTCCATCTGAATACTGACCTTCGGTGTATTGACAATCCAGCCCTGTGCGGCCGCCACATCCCAGGAATTATCGGTGATAATCCGCTGCTGTTTTCCATCTTCGCCGATAATGTTCAGTTGAGCGAGCAATCCGGCTTGTTTGCAGACGCGATGAAAATCTCCCACTCCGTAATATCGCGCAATGATAAGGATGTGGTTACTTCCGTGTCGGATATAGCCTGAGATATCAATCTGATCGTATTGGTAATGTTCCGGCCAACTGCGGCACGGACCGTCATTGACCCACTGGCCATTGATAAACAGACGGTAGAAGCTGTCGGCTGTGATACGGATGGTTGCAGCGACTGGCTTTTGGAGAGTAAACTCTTTTTTGGCTAAGATAGTCTGGTTATACACTTTATAATCGGCCTGCGGCTTCCAGATCCACTTGGCTGAAATTTCATCGGGATTCAGCGATAATTTCATGATCGGTTCGGTATGGGATTTATGAGATTCAGATGACATCCGATTAACCTCGTCTTCTTCAGGTTGTTTACAACCGACCAGCGTCAAGGGCAACGCGAATAAACCTGTTATAACCAGGATTTTAAGATGCATTTTCGAAGTCATGAAAAACCTCCTTATACTCTTTATATCAAGGTGATACGATAACATCAAAACAACATAGGATGCCGTCTCTACCCTGTCAAGCTTTGTTCATCAGGACCTGCAAACAGATTTTTTTTGAAATTCTTTCGCATTCATTTTGTCTGTGCCCGGTCATTTCCTATATTTTCACAGGAGACGATTGAAAGAGGACGGACGAGGCAAAGGGCGAGGGATATGGCGGGAAAGTACGGCATTATGGGACATTCGATCCGGTCGTCGGGAGGCTTGCCGGAGGGGACAGGCCTTCCGCTCGGCCGTCGAGTATGGTGGGACGGGGGAGGATAATGTTTCCCATTGAAAACAACAGTTATTCAATGTTAAACAATCCGCTTGTACTCAACGGCGTATACGCCGGTTTGGGTATCAGGATTGATCATACCATTGCAAGCATGTTTCTGGATAATGCGGGTTTTTTCTCCGGTCAGACTTCCAGCAGTGCAAGCATCCAGATTATGCTTAATGAGAACAAGAGCAAAAGCAATCTCGTCAGTTCCGGCCTGTCGATGATTCAGGAGAACAACGGTTATCTGGTTCAAATTGCCGATAAGGTCGATGACATGAAATCCCTGGCTGACCAGACCACTGTCGGAGGTCTGACACAGGAACAATTGGAAGATTTGCAGGATCAATTCGGACAACTGGCCTTGGAAATCGACCAGCTTGCTCAGGGTACATTCGGGCACCCTCGGCTACTACTCCAGGATGGGGGACAAGAATCCGTCTCGGTCAGCACCTCACTGACGGTGAACATTGAAACCCATGATATGACCAGTAGTGGTCTGAAGCTGGATCAGGTGGATTTAGTCAACGATGCATCCGGCGCAGTAGCGGTTGTCAATGCCGCGATTACTGAAATTGACAATTATAGCATCTATCTGGAAAGTAAAACCAATACGCTGGATGCCGCTCAGACGGCGTTAGAAGTGCAACGGACGAGTTTATTAGCGGCTCAATCCGCCATTGAAAGCACCAGCGCCGCCATGGCTGTAGTGAGTATGCTGGCAGGAATGGCTAGCAATCATGCCGCTGTATTTCTGGCTGCCCAGGCAAACACCTCAACGGATACAGCTTTGGCCCTGCTTCAATAATCCATTCCATTTTTTCCCATTCCCAGATCCAAATCAGTCTCTTGTTTTATAATCTTCTCGATGAATTTCTTTCGAGGGGGATTTCAGGTGGGTATAATAAGGGAATGACAAAACGGCAAGAAACTTTGTTTTCCGGAGTGGAACGCGAGCAGATGAACACCCATGCACCCCTGGCGGTTCGGATGCGTCCCCGAGACCTGGATGAATTTGTTGGACAGGGGCATTTTGCCGGGCCGGGCAAGATGCTCAGACGAATGTTGGAGGCAGACCGATTAACCAGCCTGATCTTCTATGGTCCCCCCGGAGTAGGGAAAACGAGCCTTGCCCGGTTGATCTCAGGAAAAACAAAAGCTCGATTTCACTATCTCAGTGCCCCGGCGGCGAGTGTAAAGGATGTGCGTGAAATCTCGGAATCAGCCAAAGATCGGCTGGCGACAGGTGGAGGCCGGACACTGCTGTTTCTGGATGAAATCCATCGTTTTAACAGGGCCCAGCAGGATGTGCTATTGGATGATACGGAAAACGGGATTATCATTCTGATCGGAGCGACGACTGAGAATCCTTTTTTTTCCGTTAATTCTCCATTAATCAGTCGAAGTACGGTGTTTCAGTTTGAACTGTTGAGTGAAGATGATGTGATTTTAATCCTGAAAAGGGCGATTTCAGACACAGAGCGGGGATTTGGGCAATACGAAATAGAGGCGGATGAAAAAGCTCTCCAGTATCTGGCAGTCGTTAGCGATGGGGACGCAAGGCGGGCTTTGACAGGCTTAGAAGTGGGTATTTTGAGCCAATTGAAAAGTCAGGGAGGAGGGAAAATCTACTTCGATGTTAATCTGGCTAAAGAATCCGTCCAGAAGAAGTCGATTCAATATGATGGAAGCGGCGATACGCATTATGATATAGCCAGTGCCTTACAGAAAAGCATGCGGGGTTCTGACCCGGATGCAACAGTGTATTGGCTGGCTCGGATGATTGCCGGGGGTGAAAATCCTCGGTTCATCGCCCGTCGAATTGCTGTTTGTGCAGCGGAAGATGTTGGCAACGCAGACCCTGTGGCGACCATGCTGGCGGCGGCGGCAGTACAGATATCCGAATTTGTGGGGCTTCCCGAGGCCCAGTTGCCATTGGCTCAGGCTGCAATTTATGTGGCTTGTGCTCCGAAATCGAATGCTTCTTCCACTGCAATCTGGGAAGCGGTGGCCGATGTCAAAGTCGGGCGGACCATCCCGGTACCCCAGCATTTGCGGGATTCGCACTATAGTGGAGCTAAAAAGCTGGGTCATGGTCAGGGATATAAGTACCCCCATAACTGGCCGGATGGATTTGTAGCTCAGGATTATCTGGGTCAGGAACTAGGTAAGCATTATTATCGCCCAAAAAGTGTCGGTAGAGAGAAGAAGATAGCTGAGTATTTACAAACGCTTAGAGATCAGTTAGAACAGTGCAGAAAAGAGCAGGCAAAACCGCAGAGGGTGGCGACCGAATCGTAATGGACAAGCGGCAATTGCGGGACCAGATTAAAAGCCGATTGCTGGTTATGGAACCGGATGCAGTTCAAGATAAAAGCCGTCGCATATGTGATTTTGTGGAAAAAACCGAGGCGTTCCAGAAAGCTTCAGTCATTTTAGCCTATTTGGCGATTCCCCGCGAAGCGGACCTGTCGCGGGTGATGTTATATGCATGGCAGCAGGGTAAGGTCGTGGCCGCCCCTCGCGTGGATTGGGAACAGAGGCACATGCTTGCCGTGGAGATACATTCTATGGATACAGCGTTTTCCATAGAGGTATCGGGTCTTAGGAATCCTTTGCGGGGAAGGCCTGTGCCGGTTGAGGATATTGATCTGATCCTCACGCCCGGATTGGCATTTGATGATCAGGGAGGACGCCTGGGAAGGGGTGGCGGATATTATGACCGTTTTTTAAGTTCTAAGGGGCTACGTGCTACTTTATATGGCATTGGATTTTCCGAACAAATGGTTGCATCCGTTCCAATGGAACCGCATGATCGGTATATGGATATTTTAATAACGGATGAGGGGAACAGGGAGTGCATAAGGCACGGAGGTGAATAAAGTGGCAAAACGATATCGTTACAAGTCGTATCGTCAACGTCGTCGCGAAAACCAGAACATGCTGCTTCTGGGTTTGGCGGCGGTGATTGTGGTTGGGGGCATGTTCTATCTGGTCAAGAAACGGTGGGTCGGCGCTACCGAGTTGAGCGGAGGACGTACGAATCCGATAACCAACAAGGATCCTGATCTTCGCGATTCGGGAATAGGGTCATTCGAGCGAGTGATCGAGCCCCCCATTGAATCTTCTTCGGAATCCGATTCAAAGGATAATGGGGATCTTCAGAAGAGTTCTCCGCCTCCCCAAAGTCCGACCATAAAAGAGCCTGAAAAAACTATTCTGGTCGGTGATACTGTCACCAGTCCGGAGGCGGTTACATTGACCGAATCAGCAGTGGCTTTTGAGGAAAAAGGGCAGTACATTGCGGCCCGAAACAAGCTCAATGAAGTGTTGGGATTAGAACTGAGTTCGGAATTTCGCAACAAAGTCAAGATCAAGATGGCTCAACTTTCCGAACAATGGCTATTTGGAAAGGGCGTTCTGGAAGGAGATAACCTGACCAGTACCTACCAGGTCAAACGAGGTGATGTGTTGGCCTTGATTGCACGGGATTATAAAGTGCCTCATCAGTTATTGATGAAGATCAACGGAATCAAGGATGCCCGTTTGTTACAGGCGGGGACGAATATCAAGGTTGTTCGGGGGCCGTTCCATGTTAAGGTATATCGATCTACGTTTACCCTGGACTTGTATCTGGGAGATATGTTTGTCAAGACGTATAAGGTTGGATTGGGTAAGGAAGGCAGTGATACGCCGACCGGTCTTTGGCGTGTCAAATCCGGGGGTAAGCTGATCAGTCCGACCTGGACCGATCCGGATACAAGAAAAACCTTTATAGCGGACGATCCGGATTATCCTTTGGGATCCCGATGGATTGCATTAGAGGGACTTGAGGGGGATGCTAAGGGGCAAACGGGTTTTGCCCTTCATGGAACCAAAGATCCCGATACGATTGGTACCCGTTCCTCGCGCGGATGCATCCGGCTGTATAACGGTGAAATCATCGAACTGTATGACATTCTTGTCCCGATTCACAGCAAGGTGACGATTGCGGATTAATGTGAAAGGTGGGCGGTCGATGCGTCGCAGATTGCGACACGAAAAAACGATAACGATCCTTGCCTGGCTGGGCAGCATACTGATTCATGTCGTGGTTTTCAGTGTCTTTGGCGCGGTTCCCTTTCGAGGTTCCGGACAGGGCGCCGCTCCGCAGTCCAAACCGCTTCCGGCGATGGCCCAGATCAAGCAGGCCATGAATATGCCGGCAATGACGCCCAAACCAAAAGTCAAAAACCTTTTTTCCTCGCGTCGAATCCTGCGACCAGTCAAGAAAGAGCTTGAATTGAGCACAGTCGGTAAAATTGATCTGGGAGAGGCAGAAGAGCCCATCGTCGGATTATTTTCGGAAGTGCCGTTGGATCTTGAAGCAATCGACAGGACCGGTTCTGAGGGCGTTTCGTTTTTCGGTCAATACACTGGAAGTCGAAAAATCTGTTATGTCGTGGATGCTTCCGGCAGTATGCACGGCCGATTGGGAAATGTAAAAAGCCAGTTGATCGATTCAATTCAGGAGCTCCGGCCCGATCAGTTCTTTTCCATCATTTTCTTTCAGGATGGCGACCGTCTGTTGGAAATGAGGGGTGGAAAACTGTTGCGGGCAACCCCGAAAAGCAAGGAGCAGGCTCAAACTTTTATTGATACGGTTATGCCCAGTGGTCCTACCAATGCGGTCAATGCCCTTCGCCGGGCAATGCAGATACGAGACTCCCTGGGACGAGCCCCCGAATTGATTTATTTTCTGACCGATGGATTTGATCTGGGTGAGGGAGCGGGAGTGGAAGCGTTTGCCGTGCAGATTGAAAATATGCGTAAGGCCCTTGCACCAGGCACGCGAATCAATACGATAGGCTTTTGGACGGAGCTGGAGGATGTTGCAATTCTTCGGCATATCGCTCGACAGAGCGGAGGGGCGTTTACGAATATCGAATAGAGAGCGATCAGAATGAAACCTTGCTGAAGTATGAAATGTAGTTCCCGGTTGAAACCGGCGGTAAGATCTTTCTGGTCGTTGAGGAATACTTGTGCATCGAGAAAAAATACAGTTACAGAAATGGAAGCGGGCAGTTCCTTTTATTTGCATTCTTGTTTTACTGACAGCCGGTTATACCATGGCTGCAGATGGCAAGGACACCTTCTTCGATCAATTCGTCGTGGCAGGAGGCGGCATTGTCTACTATGTTCTGATTCCGATGTCTATAGTGGCGTTGTTTCGAATCTTTGAATTATGCTATCTGGTACGTCGTAAGCGACTGGTGCCCGCTTCAGCTCCGACAGAAATTGCCACGGTAGTGCATCAGTACGGTTTTTCCGCCTTGGCGCATCGTTTATCGGAAAAACGCGATCTGATCAGTCGTGTTTTCTGGCGGGCAGCCGCACAGACAACCGGTAAACCCGACCGTGCACTCCTGGAGGATTTGATGGCTGAGGCGCTGCACGATGAAGAAAGCCGACTTCTCCGTAAAGTCGAGTTATGCAACATTATCGGAAACGTTGCTCCGATGGTAGGCCTGTTTGGAACGGTATATGGAATGATTCAGGCGTTTGGCATATTAGGGATTGCGGGAGGCCAGCCTCGCCCGGACGAGTTGGCAGAAAAGATTAGTGTTGCTTTGGTAACGACGTTCTGGGGACTTCTGATTGCAATTCCTGCACTTGCCTTGTATGGTGTATTTCGCTCGCGGATCGAGTCTTTAAGCAGCGAAGCGGCGGTCCAGGTCGAAACATTGCTTCGACGATTACTGCCTTCGATGAATCCCGGTCGCTTCGGGTTGGAAACGGACACCCATGAGCCTTTTGAGGATCGAGAGGAGTCGATGAGAAAACGCCGCGAAGCGAGAACGCGAAATCGAGTGGATCCAAGTTCTTCGTAAAGGTCGAAGAGATGCGTTTTGTCAGATCCAACCAATCCGAAATTGTGGGTTTCAATATGACGCCCATTATCGATGTAGTATTCCTGCTAATCATTTTTTTTATGCTGGTCTGTCAGTTCATTGTAGCCGAAAACTTCCAGGTCGAGGTACCTGATCAAATCAACACAGCAGTGCATTCGGAGCAAATTGAGGCCGGACAGACAGCCATCGTAACGGTGATGCAGGACGAAGATGGACAGGTGCGATATGCTGTAGGGGCTGAAATTATAGCCGGTCAGGGAGACAATCTGGTTCGGTCCATTGCCGGCTCATTGGATCGCCAGTTGCGTTCTTTGCCTCCGGGTAAACGAGTGGTTACCTTGCGAAACGACAAATCAATACCGTTTAAATTCAGTAAATATGCTCTGGCGGGGATCAGTCAGAGTAGCGCTACCGATATCAAATGGGCGGTTGTTAAAGAAAAGATCGAATAAAAACATACTGTACTATATAGAAATGCTAAACACCCAAATAGGTTGAATCACTGCAAAGTTGAAATACTATGCGGATTCTTTCTTCTGTTCGGTATCTTCTTCGAACAGCGAAGCTTTGCCTTCGATGATGTCTCGAGTGATGATATACTGTCCGGGCTTGGGCTCTTCGGGTAGGCGGTACATCAGGTCAATCATGATTTCTTCGGTGGTTGCGCGAAGGGCACGGGCCCCGGTATCTCGCTGGATGGCTTTTTCAGCCAGGGCAGTCAGGGCATCATCGGTGAAGGTCAACTCTGCGTCCTCCATCTGGAAGAGTTTCTGATATTGTCGTACCAGGGCGTTTTTGGGTTTGGTCAGGATCTCGATCAGGGCATCGGTGTCCAAAGCTTCCAGAGTCGTGATCACAGGAAGTCGGCCCACCAACTCGGGAATCATGCCGTATTCGATTACGTCTTCCGGGATCGCCTGGTGGATCAGGTCTGAATATTCTTCTTTATCATCCTGACGACCGGACTGTTCGGAATCGAAGCCGATCATTTTCTTGCCCAGGCGTTTCTTGATGATGTTTTCCAGTCCTACGAATGTGCCGCCGCAGATAAAGAGGATTTGCGTCGTGTCAACTTGTATATAGGATTGTTCGGGATGCTTTCGGCCACCCTGGGGAGGAATGTTGGCCATGGTGCCTTCCAGCATTTTCAACAGGGCCTGTTGAACTCCTTCCCCGGAAACATCTCGGGTAATAGAGACATTCTGGTTGGTTTTACCGATTTTATCGATTTCATCGACATAGACAATCCCTCGCTGGGCCGCTTCGATATCGTAATCGGCGGCCTGCACCAGGCGTAACAGGAAGTTTTCCACATCTTCACCGACATAACCGGCCTCGGTGACAGTCGTCGCATCACAGATGGCAAACGGGACGTTGAGCACACGGGCCAGAGTACGGGCCAGCAGGGTTTTGCCGGAGCCTGTCGGACCGATCAAAAGGATGTTGGATTTCTCGATTTCAACATCGCTGTCTCCTTCGCCAACGTGCAGCAATCGCTTGTAATGGTTATGGACGGAGACGGCCAGACATTTCTTGGCATATTCCTGGCCGATCACATACTGGTCCAGAAACTCTTTGATTTCACGGGGTTTGGGGATATCGCCGAGATCGGCGCGTTTTCGTTCCTGTCGGATAATATTGTAACATAAGTCAATGCATTCCGGGCAGATAAAGACATTGCCCGGTCCTTCGACAAAGGCGTCGACCTGTTTTTTTGTGCGACCGCAAAAACTGCAAATATCCCGTCGCCCGTCCGTTTTTTTTGCCATCTCTGGACCATCCTGCTAAAAATAGAACACTCATTACTATATTAGAATTATACCACTTGGACGATGCGTTGGCAAGATATGGGGAACTTTCTAGGAAAAAGACTATACATTAAACAGGGAATCGGATTTTAAACTTCTGGTTTCTGGGAGATGGATGCAATCGGTCGCTTTATGGCTTTTTAAGAGCGTTTAATCTTTCTTTCCAGAAATTTGGACAGCCTGTTGTGCTGCTAAGAAGGACATCAATTGCGTGGTTGGTTTCGGATTGGCGGGTGGAAGGAATGCTGGAAAAGCAATACAATTGGTAATATTTAGCCTGCCACCAGGGCCATGGATCCTTTTCGCGAAGCGATCGAGTGGCCTGACAGATGTTCCCCCAGATGCTGGCAGCGCGGACAAATCGCTTATTGGCCATATGTAGACGGGCCGTGGTGCGGATCCAGTTGATATCCTGATTTTCAGGGCCCGGATTTAAAGACGCAAGCAGAGAAACCGCATTATCCAGTGCCTCTTTGTCGTCAGGTATAAGCGTCAGCAATTCGGCCAGTATAAGCTGCAACGGGGACCTCTGTTCGACTTGTAACTGTGGGATGGCGTAGAAAGCCAGCGTTCTAAGCTGATGAATAAACGTGGAATAGTCTTTGGTAGTCTGCCAGATGTCGATAGAACTGATACTGTCAGTCAAAATGGCGAGTGCTTCGGTAAGAACATCCTGATGAGGAGAATTCAGGATAGTGGCTAATTCCTTAGCGGCTTCTGGATAACGCTTTAAAGTTCGCAAGGCTGACGAACGCAACACTGTGACAATTACAGTATCCAGTTCAGTAACTGTATCCAGCAATTGTAGAACCATTTGGACTTCTTGAAGGGCGGGCTTCTCGAGAACCAACTGGCACCATAATATTATTGCCTGGTTACGGACCTGTTTGTCCTGTTCTTTGTTGTTTGGAATTCGGTTGATCAGAGTGTGAATCGTTTGTTTAATAGACTCTTTCTCGGATTCTGTGAGACCTGGATATTCGAGGCGATGAGCAATCCGGTCCAGGCGGGCTTGCCAGGCATAAGGGCCTGCCTTGTCGGCGATTTGCAGAAGCAAGGTATCGGCCAGTTCGAGTTTGTCGCACGCCCGTAGGACCGTGGCATAGGCGTATTCAAGTTTTGGATCGGGACGATCTTCGGCGAGGTCATAGTAAAAGGCCAGAGCCTGACAAGCCAGTTGGGCCTGACGATCATCTGCGAAGTAAAGCTGATAGGCTTGTCGAGCGGCAGCGGCGGCGATGGCCGCTGCCGGAACATTGAGTTGTGGATCGGGCTGCTGTTTCTGCGTAGCAGCAGCGCGAATATAATGAGTGATGGCTTGTTGAGGATTACCTGTGCGGTTCGCCTGGGCCAGGGCAAAATGAAGCAAGGGACGTGGAGGCGATTGGAGTTGAGCCAGGGAGCGAAGGAGGCCGGTATATTTTTCGGGTTCTTCACGACAGGCTTGCCGTAAAGCCAGACCAAGCTGCAATGGGGTCATCTCCTGAAGAACAGAGGTAGTGAGAGTGTCTTCCTGGAAATGGCGAGTCAGGCCATCCAGAAGGACGCCGGCGATCAATGGGCGAACGTGGGGGATCCTGTCCAGAACTTCGACTAACTGCCGATCGGAGGAGTCCCCAAATCGGAGTTCGAGAAATACCAGCATGATATTCAATTCCGGATCGTCATACCATTTTGTTTTGGCCAAGCCGGCGGCAAGCCGTGCGATCTGATCACTCGTTGCTTTGCCCTCCAACTTCAGACGAAGCATGACGGCTCGAAAATACACTTCATCGGGCAGGTTCTTATTTTCTGCATAACGAGTAAGCAATTCCATAAGTGTTAACTCTGCCAGTCGAAGGAGGCCGGGATTCTGTACAGACAGTTGAATCTGAGCCTGCGCCGTCAACAGGAGGGCATGGTGTGGATCGAAGACGTCAGTGTTTTGCCGGCATGTCTGAATGATTTGATCGAGAATTGCATGACGGTCGGGAGCGTTACCACTGATAGCAAACCAGTAATCCGTTTTGCATAAAAGCCAAGCAGTTCGATTGCTGTCCGAATGAAGTTTTCGCCATAGGCCGGTTACGCCGAAACGAACATCCCAGTCATCGCCTTCATAGGCCTCGATGAATTCCTTGGCACTGGTCTGCGTATTGTATATTTCTTTTAGTTTCTCTCGACATTCCCGACTGAGAGCCCGCATTTTTTCCTGATCCGTTTCATGGATAAAACGGTCGGCGTATTCGTAACGAAGTCGCAGTTCAGTTGTGTCCCGAAAGAATTGTTCGGCAATCTGGATCGATTCTTTTTCCATCTGGAGAATGGCATCCGGACCGGGCAAGTCCTGAGATTGGACAAAGACAGCCGGGGCCAGAAAGAGGATCAAAATTGGAGCCATTCGAAATACTATCTGCAGCATGGATTACAACTCCATATGGAAGGTAATGTCGTTGATACCCATGGTATAGAGCAGGTTATACACCTTGACAAGATGATCCCACTTGACCTGATCGTCACAGCGGATCTCTATTGGATCGGCGGCTGTCCGTTTTTGTTGATGTAAAATGGCTGTCAAAGATTTGGCGAATTCGGCAAGCTGTTCGGCCTTAGGTTCGGCATCGACTATGATTTCTGCCAGGGACGTCTCGGAACCGATTGTGATACGGCAGCCTTCGGATTCAGGGAGGAGACCGACGGCCAGTGGCTCAATAACATCCAGACGTTGCAGGTTTTCGTTTTCTGTGGGAAGCTGGATCGGTAGAAACTGCTCGGGGGTTCGGAACTTTGCGGTAAGAACAAAAAAGACAAGAAGCAGGAAGATAACGTCGATCATGGGAGTCATGCGCAGGGCTAGAATGGGGCGTTTGCCGTAGGACAAGCGCCGCTGGAGATTCCGGCGAAGGCTTGTCGCGGGATTCGTGATCATACCTGTACTGCTTCCATCCCGGCCTGCAAAGCCTTTCTATTAATATCGACGAACTGCGGTTTTTTCTTCTCAAACATTTCACGAACGGCCTGCATGAGACTATCAGGCTTGAGAAGTCCTGTTGTTCCGGCAAAAGCCCCCAGTGCCACCATGTTTGCCGCACGGATTACACCAAGCCGGCGTGCGATTTCTGTCGCGTCGATATTCGCAATTTTCAGATCGGGGCGTTCGACACGACGATTAATCAATGAAGTATTAAGCACGACCGTTCCTCCTTCGGCCATGACCGGTTCAAAACGGTCCAGTGAAGGACGGTTCAGAATGATGGCAATATCGGGAATTTCGACATAAGGGCTGGCAACGGCTTCCTGAGATATCACGACTGTGGAATTTGCTGTCCCACCCCGCATTTCCGCACCATAAGAGACCATGAGCGTCACATTTTTATTTTCGAGCATGGCGGCTCTGGCGATCACATTGCCGGTCAGGACAACACCCTGTCCCCCGAAGCCGGCGATAATGATTTTTACTTCGCTATCGTTCATAACTCTTATTACGCCTGAGGATCTATTCCCGCCGTCCTAACCTGCATCCTTGTACACACCAAGAGGGAAGGCGGTCTTCATTTCATTATTCACAAAGTCCAGAGCCTTGGCAGGTGACACTTTCCAGTCGGTAGGACACATGGAAAGTACTTCCACCAAAGAAAAGCCTTTGCCGTCGATCTGGTATTGAAACGCCTTTTTAATAGCCTGTCCGGCCTTAATCACATCTTTGGGACTGCTGACTGAAACGCGTTCGAGATAGGCTACTCCGTCCAGGCTGCTGAGCAATTCACAAACCTTGATGGGAGGCCCTTGCAGTTGTGCATCACGGCCGTCAGGAGTGGTTGTTGTGATCTGACTGACCATGGTGGTCGGAGCCATCTGTCCGCCTGTCATGCCGTAGATCGCGTTATTAATAAAGATCACTGTGATATTTTCGCCTCGGTTGGCGGTATGGATCGTTTCGGCGGTTCCGATGGCGGCCAGATCGCCGTCTCCCTGATAGGTAAACACAATCCGGTCCGGCAGACATCGCTTAATACCCGTTGCAGCGGCGGGGCTGCGACCGTGAGAACATTCGATGATATCACAATTAAAATAATCGTACAAAAGAACAGCGCAGCCGACAGGTGCAGTGCCGATCACCCGTTCCCGGATACCCAACTCATCAATAGCTTGAGCTACCAGGCGATGGGCGATCCCGTGTCCGCAGCCACTGCAGTAGTGGGTTTGCGTATCATAGAGTGTTTCCGGTCGTGTGAATTTCACAGTAGGGTCACTCCTCATAGACGGCTTGAATATGGTCAAATATTTTTTCCGAAGTCGGGTACCACCCGCCGCCGTAACCGAAAAACTCAACCGGCCGTTTGCATTGACAGGCCAGCATGACATCTTCAATCATCTGGCCCTGTGACATCTCACAGACCAGAAACTTTTTCGCAGTCTCTGTGGCTTCCAAGAAAGGTACATAGGGAAACGGCCAGAGAGTAATCGGTCGGATCAGCCCGACTTTCATGCCTTTATGCCGGGCCATCTGAATCGCTCCTCTGGCGATACGAGCGGTCGAGCCATACGCAGTAACGACCAGTTTGGCATCGTCAATATTGACTTTTTCCACAAGTTCCAGTTCCGTCTGGATTGTATGACACTTGTCCTGAAGGTGCAGATTGTGCTTCATCAGGGCATCGGAAGGACGAAGAAAGAGAGTTCGAATTACGCGCGGATCCCTGTTCTTACATCCATCCAGAATCCAGTCTTTATCCGGCAAATCGACGATAGGCTTGTAAGGAATCGGCTCGACCGGCTCGGCCATCTGTCCCAGAATGCCGTCTCCCAGGATCATCACCGGATTGCGGTAATAGTCCGCATAATCGAAGGCGTTCATGGTTAACTGCCATAATTCCTGACAGGTTGCCGGCGCCAGTACGATCAGGCGATAATCCCCGTGTCCACCGCCTTTGGTAGCCTGAAAATAGTCGGCCTGAGAGCCTCGGATATTACCCAGACCGGGTCCGCCACGTTGGATATTGGCGATGACGCAGGGCAATTCCGCTCCGGCGATGTAGCTGATTCCTTCCTGTTTAAGGCTGATACCGGGCGAAGAGGAACTGGTCATACAGCGTGTTCCGGTGGAAGAGGCTCCGAAGAGCATATTAATCGCTGCTATTTCCGATTCGGCCTGCAGGAAAATGCCTCCTGCCTGGGGTAGTCGCCAGGACATATATTCGGGGACCTCATTCTGCGGTGTGATGGGGTAGCCGGCAAAAAACCGGCAGCCGGCTCTTACAGCCGCCTCGCACATGACTTCATTACCTTTGATAAACAGCTTTTCAGTTGTCGAATTCAAAAAGTCGTCTCCTTGGATTGAGGACTATTTCTCGATCTCAATCGCCACGTCCGGACACATTCGACAGCATAAGGCGCAACCCGTGCACTTGTCTTTGTCGATGACCTCAGCAAAAGGATACCCTTTGCTGTTGAGTTCTTCACTCATGCGGAGATTATCGATAGGACAGGCGCCGATACAAAGGCCGCATCCCTTACAACGTTCCATGTTCAGATTGATTTTGGCCATAATTCCATCCGGGCAAATCCACAACCCAAAGGGATATGGTACGACGGTGGGTTCGAATAGTCAACATCGAATTGAGGGCCCTATCACCATGCTGGTTCGAAGGGGACAGAAAGAAACATCGAATTGATGCTGGATCTTGTCCCTAGCCGGTGGTAGAAATCAGCAAGGGAATGATGTGAAATTATGTATATCCGGGTGGATGGCGTGGATTTTGGCTGGATAAGGATCGATTGGAAACTTGATAAAAATGCCGGATAGATTCATGTGAAGCAGGAAAACCGACTAAAACGAACTATGGGATTGATGGAGGTCTTTTGCGTTGCCTCCGGGGCAATGATAAGTTCCGGTCTGTTTGTTCTGCCTGGCTTGGCCTATTCAAAAGCCGGGCCGGGCGTGATTTTATCCTATTTTTTGGCTTCCATCCTCGTTTTACCGGGCGTGTTGAGCAAAGCTGAGCTGGCCACGGCCATGCCCAGGGCAGGAGGGACGTATTTTTTTGTTGAACGAAGTCTGGGATCGGTGTGGGGACTGTTCAGTGGCTTGGCGGGGTGGTTTTCCCTGGCTCTTAAAAGCGGATTCGCCATTGTTGGAATGGCTCTCTTTGCAGAGGTAATGATCCAATGGTTTGGCGGTCCTCTTTTAGCCCAATGGCAGATTCGGATTTTGGCGGCGGCCTGCGGGCTCTTTTTTACCGGCCTTAACGCAGTTAGTGTACGACACGCAACCGGATTTCAGGTGCTTTTAGTAGTAATCCTGCTTGTACTGCTGACGGGATTTATCCTGTTTGGCTTCCCTGCGGTGGAAGTGCGTCGTTTGGAGGGATTTCTATCGAAAGGCTGGATGGCTATCCTGGCTACTTCGGGTCTGGTGTTTGTGAGTTTCGGTGGGGTGACAAAGGTTGCTAGCATTGCCGAAGAGGTACGTCACCCGGGAAGAAACTTGCCAAGGGGAATGTTTCTTGCATGGTTTATTGTAACGATTCTCTATATTGGCGCAGTAACTGTCAGTGTGGGCGTGATGGATGGTCAGGAGTTGGGCCAGAGTTATGCGCCCCTTTCTATGGCGGCAGGGCAGTTTATGGGTTCGGCGGGATTTATCCTGCTTGGGCTTGGGGCTATCGCCGCCTATATCAGCACAGCCAATGGGGGAATCCTGGCGGCCTCACGGGCGCCGATGGCTATGAGCCGGGATAACCTGCTTCCATCGGTTCTGGCCCGAGTGCATCCAACACTTAGGACTCCCATGTTCAGTGTGCTGGTTACCGGCGGATTCATGACCATAGCGATCCTTGTGCTGGATCTGGAATCATTGGTCAAAACAGCTTCAACCCTGATGATCCTGCTGTTTCTACTGGATAATGCCAGTGTGATCATCATGCGGGAAAGCCGGATCCAGGCCTATCAGCCCAAATTTCGTTGCCCACTGTATCCCTATTTGCAGATTGCGGCGATTCTGTTTTATATTCTTTTGATTGTGGATATGGGACCGGCCCCTCTGGGAATATCCGCTGGATTTGTCGCAGCCAGTGTTGTTTGGTATTTTGTCTATGTGCGAAAGCGTGTAAGAAAGGTCTCGGCAGCTATGCATGTTGTTGCGCGGGTTACAGACCGGCAGTTACAGACCGTAACACTCGAGAACGAACTGCGGGATATCCTGCTGGAGCGGGATGCTATTGTGGCCGATCGGTTTGATCGACTGGTCCAGGATTGCCGGATTATTGATGTGTCGGGCAGGCAATTGGCAGAAGAGGTGTTCGGGCGGGTTGCAGAGGTACTGTCGCAGCGGTTTAAAATGAACGAATCCGAATTATTCAAGCGGCTGATGCGGCGTGAAGCCGAAGGTTCGACGGTGATTGCTCCAGGCCTGGCGATTCCGCATATCATTGTCGAAGGGCAGGAACGGTTCGAGTTGGTGCTGGTGCGGGCAACGGAGGGAATCGATTATCCCAAGACGGATGAGCCGGTGCGGGCCATGTTTGTATTAGCCGGCAGCAAAGACGAACGGAACTATCACCTAAGAGCTCTGATGGCCATCGCCCAGATTGCTCAGGAAAAGGATTTCGAAAAACGGTGGCTCAACGCCCGCGGCGTTGAGGGCCTTCGAAATATGGTCTTGCTGTCGACCCGAAAACGGGATCATGAGTGATATTTCTATGTTCAGATTTCTTCGGCTGTGATTTTACTGAGAGCAGCCAGGGCGATCCGGACGTTACCGAAAGGGGCACTGACGACAAATCCGGCGACTCGGTTGGTGACCTGTTCGATCATCTCCCGTGCTATCTGGACTCCCAGCGCCCGACCCTGTTCGCGTGTCTTGGCGGCGCTCATGCGATGGAGCAAAGCATCGGGTACAACGACACCGGGCACCTCATTGGCCATGAACTCAGCATTCTTGTAGCTGGTAAACGGCCATATTCCGGCTACGATGGGAATGGACGTATCGGCGACGGCATCTATAAAATCCAATAGCATCTTAACGTCAAAAACCGGTTGAGTGATCGCGTATTCGGCACCGGCGGCGGCTTTCCTGCGAAAACGGTAGATCTCCCTGTCCAGATCCGAGGCGACGGGATTGGCCCCGACACCGATGGTTAAAGACAACGGTTCAGACAACTCATTGCCCGCGATATCCAGGCCCCGGTTAAGATTATGCACGACGGTTGTCAATGCAATCGCATCCAGGTCGAACACGGCTGTTGCATCCGGGTATTCGCCCAGTTTAGGGGGATCGCCCGTAATTAAAAGGACATTTTTAACGCCCATGGCCTCGGTACCGAGCATATCCGACTGCATACCGATGATGTTTTTGTCTCGGCAGCAGACATGCAGAATCGCTTCGATATTGGCGGCCTGTTGGACTTTGACGGCGGTCACCATAGGTGACAGACGTGAGGTGGCCCGTGGTCCATCGGGGATGTTGATGGCATCAATGCCATAGTCGGCACACGTTCGGACCTTTTCTTCAATACCGGCCAGATTGATTCCCCGTGGAGGTACCAGTTCGATACTGCAAAAGCGTTGCTCGGCAGCCAGTTTGGCCCCGATCCGGGATTTTTGGGAGAGCGGTATCGGTTCCAGGCCTTGTGTTTGTTCGACAGTCTTGATAGTTATTTTCGGCCGGATCGCCTGTTGTTCCATCGCCTTGTCCATAGCGGAAACTGCTTTAACGATCTGGCGAATATGTTCCGGTGTGGTGCCGCAGCAGCCCCCGATGATCCGTGCCCCGTTTTCGAAGAACCGCTTGGCAAACTCGGCCATATATTCAGGTGTGCACATATAGATACGCCGGCCCTCGACGTCCCGGGGCAGACCGGCATTGGGTTGCACGCTGATCGGTTTGTCGGTGACGGAGCGGATGAGCTTGAGGCTTTCCAGCATGGCCGATGGGCCGACCGAACAGTTCAGTCCGACAATACTGACGGCCGGTTCGACAGCGATCCGCGTGATAGCTTCCTCAATCGGCCCGCCCAACAAGGTCTGATTCAGTTCATTGGCCACCATCTGGGCGATGATCGGTAGATTAGTCTGTTCTGTTGCTGTTTTGATCGCCAGTAAAAGTTCGGCTGGGTTGGTAAATGTTTCCAGGATCAAAAAATCCACATCCGCATCGATCAGGGCCTTGATTTGATGGGCAAATGCCCGATGAGCCTGTTCATCGACAGTGGTTCCCAGGCCAATATGTTCGATACCCAACGGGCCGACAGAGCCGGCCACAAGGGCATTGCCACCGGCACAATCGCGTGCGATGCGGGCACCTGCGCTGTTGATCAGGGTGACCTTATCTGCCAGACCATACTTGGCCAGCTTGAATTCGTTGGCTCCGAAGGTGTTGGTTTCGATAAAATCACTACCGGCATTAAGATAGTCGGTATGAACCTGGGCAACTAGTTTGGGATTGGTCAGGTTTAGTTCATCGAAGCAGGTATTCAGAAACACGCCGTGCTGAAAGAGCATGGTGCCCATCGCGCCGTCGGCAAACGCAACACGGTTGTGCACAAGTTCGAGCAGATTTGGTCGGGCCATTGTACTATTCCTCAAATTCGAACGGCAAAAAACGGGCACATAATTTGCCTATCTTTGTATCGGCAAGGTAAACATCAACAGTTATTCTGGCAAGTGTTTTACCTGGAAATCGGATCAAATCAACGATCCATTGATGTAATACAACTAAGTAGGCAGAGAAGAAGGGGAACTTAATAGTTAATCGATTCCCCTTTTACAATGTAATACGATTGATTAGTTGCTTTTTACATCGATGTTCGCCCAGAGCCCCGCTTCATACGCCCAGCCGTTGGCCTGATTAATCAGTTGCAGATTAACTTCTTTGCCCGCCAGATCGCTCAGGTCAATGTGAATATCGAGCCAGCCGTTTTTTGTGGTCTGGGGACCTATGAGCTTTTTGAATCGTTCCTGATTATCGGCCTTGACGATCAGGTCCCAATCGCCGCGGGGATCGTTACCCACGGTCAGTTGCAGGATGGATTTCTTGCCTGTCGGCAGTTTGATCTTCTGCTGCAGGATACAGCCGGTCTGCTGATCGAGAGGATGGGTCATCAGAACATTCTTTTTCCCATGTAACGTTTCGTAGAAACCGGGATTCATATCGGCACCGCAGCGGGAAGCCTTCCAGCCGGGTGCAAATTGGGCCAGGGCCTTGGACAGGTCTATGCCAGCGACGGCAGTAATCTGTTTCATTTCTTCTTCTGTGAATCGGCTGTTGGCAATTGGGCCGGACTCCCAGCACTGCTCAAATTGACTGGGTTTTGGTTCTTCAGTTGGGATGAGGAAGATTTCATTGCCCTGATCATTTTTAATAATTTTTCCACCCCGGCGCAGAACCGATTCGCGAACCAGTTTTTCGTTGACTTTAATCAAGGTTGGGAAATTATAGGTTGTATGGCTGAATTTACCTTCGGGATTCAGAGCGGATTTGAACTTGTCGGGCAGTTTATTAAAACCAATTGTAGTTCCTAAAATACCTCCCGAATTGGCGGGATTACAGTCGGAATCCTGCCCGCAGCGTGTGGAAATGGCGATGGTTTTATCCATATCTCCTTGGCCATAGAGCAAACCCATGACAATATAAGCCCCATTTATCTTGGCGTCGATGTTGAAATCCCCCTTGTCACAGGAAGCACGCCGGTAGTCCGGATTATCCTGGTACTTGGCCTCGACAAGCTGCCAGGTTTTCTGCCAGTCGTCGGGATATTTCTTATACCAGGTCAATACATCTCGAATACATTCGGAATACTGGCTTTTTTCGGGGATGCATTTCAGGCCGGCCAGCACGATCTTGAGCGGATTATCTTCGAAAAACGCTTCGGCGTACATTCCACCGACAAACTGTCCACCATAAAGACCATCACCATAGTTCATTAACCGGCCGAAGATTTCCCCCAGTTCAATAGCGACATTGGGCAAACCCGGTGCGATCAGGCCGGAATAATCAGCCTCGATCTGGTAATCTATGTCATCAGCGTGCTTGTTGAACTGAGGGTGACCGGAATCCGGAGGAGCGATGCCATTTCGGAGATTGTCACGACCTGCTCTGTTAGCATGCCAGAGAGGATATCCGCTATTGGCGAAATCTATCCCGGCTTGGCGGATGGAAACGTCCATACCATGCATTTCGAGTGTACGCAGAAAGGTCATTTCCACATAAATATCATCCTGATGGAACTGATTGATCGTTTCCGGTTTCCATGTGGGCATTTTATCTTCCGGGATAATCTGGCCCCTCCAGCGGAACTCGGTTGGTCCGCCCCAGCCGACCCCGGCCATTTGGCCGATCCAGCCACCTTTCATTTTATCAACGTATTCGTCGACCGGCAGGCGACGGAAGCGATTGGCCTGCGCAGCGGATCTGACTTTGTGAGTTAAACGCGTGACGAGAAGATCTTCAAAGGCGCCCATGTCCTTCCATTCCGTGGCGACGTTCATGTTCTTGCCCTGTTGATCGATTCGGGTAAATCCTTGGTCATCTACACGGATAGAAAGTATTTCCATCTTGCACAGTTCGGTTTCAAATCCGAGATAAACAGCAACCGTATCAAATAAAGTGCTGCTTCGAATCTCAGCCGTTTCCTTGTTTTCCGACCAGATGCGGTAGTTTTCAATGATTGCTTTGGCGATGGGATCGTTGGAATTAAATACCCTCTTGTACTTGTCGCCAGTCAGATGAACCAGCCCACAGGTGTCCAGAGGTGTGATGGTGATAGGCCAATCGGCGGACAGGACTTTTTGACAGGCTTTGGCGTCGGCACGGACGTTGTATTCGGGATCAATTTTGTCCTTTCCACCGTACCCTTTGCGGACGCTGCCGTGCATTCCGACAAAACGGGCTTTTTCGACGATCCGCGGCTCACGGCGAAGGGCTTCAGCGATGTTGGGCACCGGACCGACACAGATCAGGGTGATCTTCTGCTCGCTGTTCATGATTGTATCGATAATAGCCTGAACGCCGTCTTTGATTACCCTGCCGGGATAGGAAGCTAAGTCGTAGTCTTGAACCCATTCGGATTGACGTCCGCCGCCATGAGCATTCACATCCAGACCGATGCCGACGGGGATATCCATTCGGCTGGCCCTGGTTAGAAATTTGGCAAACAATTTGGCACGATATTCGTTTTTACCCTGATCGCCCACAACGAGTTTCACATCGTATTCCGGGGATTTCAAAAGCAGTCCCAATGCCCAGGTGTCGTCAATGTCGTCTCCAATGTCTGAGTCGTAAATAACCGGGATTTTCACAGCAAAAAGCAGAGGAGTCAGCAAGCCAAGGATCAATAACAGAAACCGTTGTTTCAGTGTTTTGGAGTGCATTTGTTTCTCCTTTCCAGACATAAGTTTTTGACCGATTTTCGTTCTATAAATTTGGTAGGTAGCAAAACATTTTTCTTTTCGATTGTTTCGTCGGCCAATTGCTCAAACAGAAGCCGAACGGCAAGACGACCCATTTCGGTGTTTTGTTGATCCACAGTTGTGATCGGTGGGTCCATATAAGCCAGATAAGGTTGGTCGTCGAAACAGAGGATTGAGATATCCTCTCCGATTCGCAGGTTCAATTCAACCAGAGCCCGAATTGCTCCAAGGGCAATGAGATTACTCAACGCAAACAATGCGGTAACCGATACTTTTTCTGACAGAAGCTGCCTGGTTTGGTCATATCCGGTTTGTGAACCATAACTGTCGCCTCGAATGAGATCCAAATCAGGAGCAATATTATGTGCCTGTAATGCGTCAAGATAGCCACGTACTCGCCGTTCATTTGGAGATGTCCCCGGCAGACCCTGAAGACAGGCAATTTTGGTGTGGCTATGATTTACTAAATAGCAAACGGCATCGTATGCCCCTCGGTAATTATTTGAAGCAACATAAGGTAAATCCAGATCGGGCAGGAAACGGTCTACAATGACTACGGGAAAGTCTTCCGTCTGCAAGTTTGTCAAATGTTTACTTTGTTGGCCAACGGGCAGAAGAATCAGGCCCTCCACCTCACGACTTCGCAATAAACGGACTGACTCAATCTCTAACTCCGTGGATTCCTGCGTATCGCAAAGGATGATGGAATAACGGTGTCTTCTCGCCTCAATTTCAACGCTGCGGGCGATCTGTGCAAAAAAGGGATTCGAAATGTCCGGGATAACAAGGCCGAGGGTTTGTGTCTTTCGAAGGCGCAGAGAACGGGCCAGTTGATTGGGTTTGAAATCCAGTTGACAGGCCATATCCCGGACAGCCTGTTGTGTCCGACTGCTAATGCGATATTGGTTGCTTTTACCGTTAAGAACACGTGATACGGTCGAGACCGAAAGATGCAGACGCTCGGCTATGGTTTGCAGAGTTGTCAGCGTCTTTTTCGCCATTGGGGAAACACCCTCGCGTATAGTTAAGGCCTTACTATTTATGCACAATCGTTTGTGCAATCATAAGAGACTATATTCCAGGTGTCAATATTAAAGTGATTATAATGTTTTTACTAATTTTTTAGTAATTTAATTTGACACGTAAGGAAGCTGATGTAATATTTACTAAGGAATTAGTAGTTGTTTGTGTTTTTGTGAGGTATATGCAAATGGCACGTTCGAGCAGTAGATATCCGACGGAGTTGGAACTGGAAATCCTTAAAGTTCTCTGGCGAGAAGGACCAGCCAGTGTGCGACAGGTGCGAGACAGCCTAAGAGTAGTTCGTGATCTGGCACATACGAGCGTAATGACAATAATGGGGATCATGACGGAGAAGGGATATCTGAAACGAAGCAAGAAAGGTCGTGGGTATGTCTATACACCCTTGTTGAGCGAGCAGAACACGATGACTGGGATGATGGGGGATCTGGTGGATCGTGTTTTTAACGGTTCAGCAGCGGCGGCGATGGTACATTTGCTGGAAACACAAGATCTTAACGACGCCGAACTTTCGGAATTGAAGAATTTAATCCGTGAAAAAACTAAGGAGGTTAAATAATGGAACCGCTACTATTTTTTGATTCAACCCTTTGTATGCGGCTGGCTGCCGCGTTATTGCATTTTATATGGCAGGGTCTTCTTGTTGCGATTGTAGCGGTTATCTTTGCCCGGTTCCTCGGTCGTTCCTCACGGGTGCGCTATAACATCTATATGTTTTCATTGATGGCCATGGTTTTTTGTGTCATGGGTACTTATGCATTTCTCGACGACAACTCTGGATCCTATGATACACAAATCCCTGCGAATCCTTCGGTATTGAGTGAATCAACCGGTTTGCAGGAATCGGAAGCAGTACTTGGATCTCGTAATGAAGCGATGGAAAATGATTCCCGATTGCCCTCTGAAGAGTCCTCGAAGATAGAGGCTACAAAAGCCCCTGCCTTGGATGTTTCACCCATTAAACAAGGTTCTTGGAATTGGCAGATTTTAGCACCATACGTCGTTGCGATATACTGGCTGGGAGTTATGGCGATGTTCGGTCGGCTGGTAATTGCCCTCGCAGGAGGAAAGCGATTACAGCGTATATCACTGGCCATGGACGATCCGAATATTCTGTCGGCTCTGATCCGACAATCGCATGCATTGCAAATCCGCTTTACCCCTGCAATCGCTTGTTGTCAGCACGTAGTGGTTCCAACAGTGGTGGGGATTCTAAGGCCAATGATTCTTCTGCCGGTTTCATTTGGAACGGGTCTTACTGGTGAGCAGATTGAAATGCTGCTGGCTCATGAACTGGCACATATTCGTCGGTTTGATCCATTGTGGAATATCATACAGAGGGTAATCGAAGCACTGCTGTTTTTTCATCCGGCTACGTGGTTCATTTCCCATCGAATCCGTGTGGAACGGGAACATTGTTGCGATGATATTGTCCTGGCCGGAGGAGCGGCTGGGACGGCCTATGCCTCCTGTCTGGTGGATATGGCCGAACGGAGTTTACAATCTCTTTCCGGTCGATTGGTGCTGGAGGCAACAGGTCCAAATAAAACAAGCAGTCATCTTCGAGTCCGGGTACTGCGTCTGCTTGGGATCTCGACTCAGGAACCGATTCGTCTGAGTCGAAGCTGGCCTGTGATGTTGCTGGCGGTTCTGATGCTGCCGGGCTTTGTCTGGCTGACCGGACCAACAGAGAATGCTCTGGCATCCTCAGACAGTATCGAGTCAAACGGCGAGACAATCATTGTACAAGCAGGTGAATCCCTGCAAACAGTGATTGATTTGACTGCCCCTGGATCGGTACTCAAACTGGATCCGGGCGAATATGAAGGTCCTGTACGGATCGAGAAACCGTTGACGATTATCGGAGCCGGTTGGGATAAGACGACTATACGCATGGATTATAGTGATGGAGCCAAACAATACAAAAGCCTGATCGAGGAAGCTATGAAGGAAGCACAACAGGCGGCCTCTGTACAGGAACAACAGATGATTCGGGCTAAATATGAATCTATGCTTAAAACGATGCAGACAACAAATGTTGTGTCGATTGTTGGTACTGAAGATGTGGCTATTTGCAACCTGAAGTTGACCATGCCGGGTTCGGCGGAGGAAGGCCGTGTCATGCGTATACCCATTGTCAACCTGAATAATGCAAAAGGCAGTGTTGTCGAATGTGCTATAGTTGGAACACCGGGAGACGGGATTCAAATTATAAATAATTCGAATGTGACAATTGAAAAAAGCCTGATAGCAGCAGCGTGGGGTACAGGCATCGCCGTGAGCAATTCTTCCAAAGTCCTCATCACCGATTGTGATATTCGGAACTGTTATCATCGATGCATAACAATCGGTCGTGGGTGTGATGAGACGATTGTACGGCGGTGTCGTATCTCCGGTTCAGCCTGGCATGGGATTCGGTACGATTCTGCTGCGCCATTGATCACTGGAAATCTGCTTTTCGATCACGCACGATTTGGGATCTATGCCTCAGGCCAAACGGCGGCGGTTGTTCGTGAAAATGTATTCTTTACCAATGAGATGGCGGGAATGAGCTGTTGGTTCAATAATCGCGATGTGATCGAGGGTAATACCTTTGTCGGCAATGAGCGATCCGGTTTGGAGATCCTGGGCACATCCGATCCGTTGGTACAGGGGAACATCTTTTATGATAATCCGGTTGGTATCACTCTGGGAAATATTGCGGGCCAGGGGGAATCTCGTATCTCCAATGGCACAGTAAATTTGAGCAACAATGTGTTCTGGCAGAATGACAGAAATGTCGAATGGAGCCGGCCGGGAGAAGATGGGCAGGCTGTTGTTGAAGAGATAATTCCATCACAGCAAGAGGGGAATCTTGAGGTCGATCCGGGTTTTGTCAATCCAATGGCACGGGACTTTTCCTTGCCTGCGGATTCCGAAGCTCGTTCCATATCTGCCGGTACGGTTGAACCATTGCCGTTTACCAATCCTTGGCCACTACAGGCTGAGGAACAGGCGATAATTCCGACCGGTGATACGCGAGGATCCCGACAGTGGACACCCCCGGTATCACGCGTGTCGATTGAGGAAACGATCATGTTTGCGGCGGATCAAAGTCGAAGTCGAGGTACGATTCAGGGGCGCATAGTGAATGCAGCAACAGGCCAGCCGATTGTCGGGGCGTATGTGGGTACAGGCAATTTCGGTGATTCGGGCGGTTCGAATTATTCCCGGCATCGGGAAAAGGGCTACCATGCCTCCGGCAGAACTGATACGGAAGGGTGCTTTGTATTGGAGAATCTGGCGTTTGTGGAAGACGACCAGTGGCTTGCATACCATCCATTGATCGTTACCCATCCGGAGTATGTATCGTATGAAGAAAAGATCGTTTTAACACGGAATGAACCGGATATAGAGGTTAAGGTTCAGTTGCGCCCGGCGGCTGTACTTGAGGTAAAGATTGTCGATGAAGCCGGGAAACCCGAACAGGGTACCTGGGTATATCGACTGGAACGGCTGGACGGCAAACGGTTTATCCCGATAGGCAAAGATCCGCATATGTCGTCCTTTGCGTCTTCAGTATGGATGGAAATGCCCGATCTGCGAAAACGGGGCCTGTCAGAAGGATTTACATTTAGGGCTCTGGATACCGGAGACTATCGTATCGATGTGATGCAGGTCTCTCTGGTCGCCAATCCGACGCCGCAGAATATCTGGGCTCCTGTTGTGCGGTACCGGGGCGGAGTGGATTCGATCCATATCGAAGCAGGACAGGCCCGCACTGTTGAAATCAGACCTGTACAAAATGATACCCGGCTGATTGTTACGATGCCGGAGATTACATTCAATCATCCGCAAATCCCTACGATGGTCTTGCTCAGCCGTAACATGGGTCTGCTGGTCTGGGACAGTGACAAGGCCTACAGCCTGGAAGATGCCCGGCTGGGTCGGCTGCAAAAGCAGTCTCTGTTCTATACCATGGCGCAACAGAAGGAGTTTGTGTTTGAGAATTTTGCTCCCGGTCAATATGCGGTCTTTGCCGGACCTGCCGTGGCCATGAACGCAGCCCTGGTTACATTGCAGTCGGGACAGGAAGTGAATGCAACGGTCCGACCGGTCGATGTCAAGGAAGCCGCCTGGGTCGGGGTACATCTTTTTGATCGATGGATTGGATTGGACAAACGGGTGTATACAGCGCAGGAAATCTGCGAAATAATTACAGCCGCTGTACAGGCCAATCCGACAGTTGTCTGTGATCCAGCCATCCAAAATGAAAAAGTAAACTTGCCGGCAGGAACGATGCCGATCTGGGATCTGATTGAGAAGGTCCATGCCGAGAAAGGTTGGATCTTGAGAGAAAAAGGTGACAAACGATTAGAATTGATCGACAAAACCAAGAAGATTTAAATCGCTTAGTCGATTTCTTATTTCATTTTCAATAAAGTATGCTCTTTAACTGAATTAATAGTTGTAGTCTTTATAATTAATACGTCTGGATTTAACGGATCAGGTTGCATTTCTACTCTAGATCTTATTCCACTAAAAGAATGATCACTGGATGGGTTGGTGATTGTTTTAAGGCCATCCTTTGGATCAGTATAGAAAAATTGGTCAAAGCTTAGTATGCCGTTATGGATTCGTAGATTTCGAAGTTCTGTCCGCCACATTTCGTTAGGAGGAATCATGATCTCGATCCCTGTATTGGTTCGGGTGATTCGATAAGTAAATGGCTCTTCTTGTGTTCCCCATTGCCCCAAAAAAGATTGAATCGCTTTATCGTCTGCTTCCAGTATGTTGCAGGGTAGAGCATCATGTGCAGAGATTATTTGGTCCCATTTAAATAAATTCTCGGGGCAATCCCATACGACAATCATGTCTTCCGTATTTTCCTCATATCCCTGCATTATGGCAGTAGAATGATCGGGGAATACAATCGATAATTCCTCCCACAGTCGCCGAGACTGAAGTGAAGGCACAGTAATATAGTGGAGCTTCCAAGTCTTTTTGTCGAAATAACCTAATCGTACTAGAGCATCCCTGTGATGATCGTGTTTGTCAATCCAATAGGACTGGTCCCTTATTCCAAGCAATGTTTCTTGTTTTTCAATCGGACCAATTTCGATGATTTTCTGTTGGGCTCTATTGAGACCTTGTTTGTGATAGTAAATTGCCAAAGGCTTTCGGAAAACAGTAGTTGCTATAACGATTACTACCAATATTAGAGCAAGAATAACAATGACTATCTTGTACCCAGACTTTTGTTTTGGATGAATTTGGATGTCCATAAGATTTGCCGGATATTATGCAATCATTTCTGGTATTCGACGGGCACCAGGCACATTAATGAGGCCGGTTCGGTATCGGAGCGATTTTTGAAAGCGTGTATCTCATCCGGCATGACCAGCACGACATCACCGACTGCTACTGGTTTGTCTCCGTCGGGTGTAACCAGGGCGATATCGCCGGACAGGATCACGGCCTCGTGCTCGAACGGATGCTTGTGATAGGGTGTGTTGCCGCCGCCGGCCAGTTCAAAGATGCGCATGGCAAAGGTAGGAGCTTTATCTTTGGGCCCGAACATGACCCGGACCGTTACTTTGTTGGCGCCTTCCATTTCCACCGGAACGGCCGGTACATCGCTGGGCTTTTTGACGATCATGTCGTTTTCCTAACTTGTCTTAGTTTCCATTTCGAGAGGATTATAGGCATTTCAGGTTCAAACACAAGGTTTGAGTGAATGTGTTCTATCGTTTCTCGATTCTCGGCAGCAGCCAGAGGATTGCAATACCGAGTAGGATCGTAAGCGGCCCTTCCATCCAGGTCCAGAAGGCAGGAAGTTTGAGAATCGCATCCAGATACGTCACACCAATCCCGCCCAAGATGGCAATCCAGCCGGACAGTTTGAGAAGCGGACGATACTGCTCAATATCGAATGAGATCAGCATCAGAAAAGCGCCTACGATGGCATACATGGCGGACAACGACCGAGTTAAATAGCTCAGCAGGGGGGTAAATTCCAGCGAGCCCATTCCAATCCGGCTGTGGATCATTGTCATCCATTTAAAAGGGCAGAAGACAAAGACCAGTCCGCAAAGCATCGCAATCGCTGTCATTCGCACCAGCAACACTAGCATCGTTCGTGCATTCATGATTGTTTCCTCCAGTTTTGTTCCTGTCGCTGCTGTGCGGTCCGGATGTGTTGTTTGTGAGTAGGGATATCGAATTCTTTCAGAACATCGTGGATGTTCACATCCGGATCGCGGGATTCGAAGACGGCCCAGTCTTCCTCGTTGAGGATGGTGAT
>JAFGPC010000176.1 GCA_016926155.1 Sedimentisphaerales bacterium | reverse complement strand
GGAACGGTTTCAATATTGATATCCAGCGGCCTGAGCAATGAACAACTCAAGAATTCTAAATCGGGAATATAAGGCCGCCATAAGGGTCGATGGTCCGCCATCTCCAAATTGCTGGCCATCTGTTCGGGCCACGCCGGAATTCGTGGGCTTGTTCCTCCGGGATTTTCGGTATAGTGTTCAGGCAGCCGTTCATGATCATGTTCATAAGTCAATGCCGCAATCGCCAGTTGATGAAGATTGGACGCACAGATGCTCTCTTGGGCGTATCGTTTGGATTTGTGGAGAGCCGGCATGATAATCGACAGCAGCAATGCAATGATCGCGATCACAACAAGCAGTTCAATTAACGTAAAGGCCTTTCTGCCGTTTGTTTTAAGTCCTTCGAACATATCCCTGGCCCACTCCTTATGCTATAATTGACATCTCATTATAAACCCGCCTGTTTTTCGCTCTACATCCATATGTCGCCACCGGTCAACGGATACTGGTAATGGCCGACTCGGGCCTTACCCTTAATCTGAAACTTACTAAGTCCCCGTTTCTACGTCGATTATTACTTGTCCAACTCTCTGACGCTATTCATACTCGCCCACCCGCACTTCATTACACTGATTATATCGACTCTCGGCGGAATGAATCAACGCCACTTTGCACTTATTTACCGCCAAAAAATGCAGCATATCTTAAAATTCAAGCAAATTTAACCATGCCGTATTGTTGTGTATGTTTATCGACTTATATGGAATTGCCGTAAGTGCTCCAATTATAATCCCGCTCTCTTGTGATTTTTCGTTCTGTTTTTTCAAATAGGATTACAGCGCACTTTTGTCTTGACATTGTTTGAATACCAAAGATATGATGGCTTACAAGGTTGATTTTATCGAAAAGGATTTTTCCTTTTTGTTGACACATGAGCGTTGCTGTTTCGTATCGGGGATTAGGTGTAGTTCTTGATATCTGTGCAGAAATTATTATCTACCTATAAAGGAAAATGACTGATGCATCGAAATTGTAAAAAAGTCGTATTCTTATACTCCCATCGGGAAGATTGGGGAATTTGGGATGGGGTGGTGGAATATGCTTCTTTACATGGTCAATGGCTGCTGTACTCGCCGCTTTCACTTCAATTTGAAGCTGACGACAGTGAAACCTATCGATGGCTCAACAATTTCAAACCCGATGGTATTATTGTTCCAAACTCACGAAAAAACCTTGAGAATATTCTAAAG
Organism: Sedimentisphaerales bacterium; assembly: GCA_016926155.1. Taxonomy (GTDB): domain Bacteria; phylum Planctomycetota; class Phycisphaerae; order Sedimentisphaerales; family Anaerohalosphaeraceae; genus JAFGGE01. Next base: position 2,031 of record JAFGPC010000176.1, on the reverse strand, counting down.
TTTGACATCCCTATTATTGTTCATCGAAACCTCAAGGAAAGAATAGACGGCCGACCTGCGATCATCGGGGACGGCAATCGAATCGGGGAAATGGCCGCAGAGCATTTAATCAAACTTGGCTTTACGAATTTTGCTTATTATGTTTGTGAAAATGAAATACCCATGCAGGAACGAGCTGTAAGTTTTACCAATCGCGTTGATAAGGCTGGCTTCAAGACATACTCTCTCCTTCGACGCGGTCCTAAAAATCTGATTTCATGGGACAAACAATTATCTCTTCTGTCGAACTGGCTCAAATCAATTCCTAAACCCGTCGCCATTATGGCGGGTGATGATGTCCTTGCCGTCAATATTCTAATGGCCTGTAGACTTGCCGAACTTCTTATTCCTCAGCAAATCGCCGTTCTCGGAATCAATAACACAAAAATAATCTGTGAGACCCAAATACCCAAAATTTCCAGTGTGGCGCTCAGTTACTACAAGGCCGGATTTGAAGCGGCAGAACTCCTTGATAAAATGATGGAGGGTGAGGCTCAGTCACCTGAGCAGACTATCGTCATTGAGCCAACCAACATTGTCACAAGGCAATCTACGGATTTCTCGTTAATTAATGATTATGAAGTTGGCAAAGCCATGAACTTTATTCATCAAAATTCAGCAAAATTACTTCAGGTCATCGATGTTGCTGAACAAACAAATCTCTCGGGGAATGTTTTGCAAAGAAGGTTTAAAAAAGCGGTAGGATGTTCGATCTCTCAAGAAATCAGACGTGCCTGCGCTGACAAAATTGCAGATATGTTATTAAACTCCAATATGTCGATTTCCGATATTGCCAGAACTATAGGATTTTCAGGCGATGATCATATTTCCAGATACTTCCGACAGTCTATGGGGATGACGCCTTTGGATTACCGTAAAAAATACGGCAGAAAATAAATCATATCTCCATCTCTCATTAAAGATCACTCCTCATCGGTTTGGTAATCGATCCACAAAGCGTCATTCATGTAGGCACTGGCATACTCATAAGTCATCCACCCCTCGCGGCCACCGTTGTTGGTATTGCGAAAGACGAACATACCTCCACCAGGCTTTTCGCTATCGTCCTTATAACCGACAAGCAAGACACTGTGTCCATCAAAAACACCCTCCGGCGGCGGCGTATTAAGAACGTCGTCATTCCAATGTACATTCTGCGGCCAACGAAATCCACCGCAGACCGGCCGCTGCCGACTGAGCACCTGCTTGATCTGGACCAATTCCTTGTCGGTTAATCCCGTATTTCGATTCCACTCCTTGATCCAATGCATCCGGAATTTATTCTCCTGCAACTTACTCGCATGATTCTTGGCTTCCTCATTAGGTGCTGAGCTGGGGTCATAAACATCTTGATAAGGCATATCCCGCTCGGGACATACGCCGTGCATTGTGAAGCCCTGCCAAAGATCAGAAAAAAAAGCACCATCCCTATTGTTGCCCAGTACTTGATTGGACGCCCAATTGAGATATTCCACACTCAATTGCGTTCCCGTACCTTGCTTTTCGGCCAAAGCATACTCCAACGCTGCGGCTATCGTAAATACCGAGCAGGTATCCCGTTTGCCTTGAGAACGAGGACCAAGTTCCCATTTCTTAAATACCGGCCTGAGATCGACTTGACTCGCCGGCAAATCTGTATCCAGAGGGAACTTCATACCGGCGTAAGGATTCTTATGCCCATGAGTACTTTCGGGCCAGCCTTGTTCAACAATCCAGTGGTAGTAACGTCTTGCGGCATCGGCATCCTTGTTCCACTCCCATTGTCCGGAGGGAGGTTTAACCGGATATGCCTCAATCTCTGCCGCGACACACTGAATATCGTGCAGAGCCTGACGGGTTTCGGTCATCACATAAGGTGTACGGTACTCTTCGCCACGGGCATAGACGCGAAAACCCCAATACGCAGCGCTGACGGCACGATGAATCCTGGCGGTTAGCAGTGTATGCATCATGTGGTGATAGAGACCGTCATAGTCTTCTGTGGAAAGGCAG
>JAFGPC010000175.1 GCA_016926155.1 Sedimentisphaerales bacterium | reverse complement strand
TTTTAGACGCGATTTACACGATGAACAAGATGAAAAAGGGTTGCTGGTCAATTTCGGGACCTCGGTCCGGGTGAATCGAAAATTCGGTCGAAAGCGCTCCGGAAAATTCCAAATCCGCCCTCCCAAACCGAATGAGTAATCCTGTAAATCCTGTTCATCGCGTCAAAACGAGGTTTCCTCGTCGAAGACCGTCGGCGCCGCCGATGCGGATGGGGACGGGAAAGTCATCTTGTCTGATTTGGGGATCCTGAGCGAGAATTGGCTGAGGATGCCTTGAAGAGTCACTGGCCGCTATTGTAGTCGCTAGTCGTTATTAAAAGGCTTTCTTTGACATACCGAGCTTGTCGGCTCCGAAATAAGTCGAGGGACATTGAAGGCATAAAAAAAGCCCTGCTTTCCGGCAGGGCCTTTTGTCGGCAATCTTCGTACTTCGGCTAGGCCGGCGTCACGTTGGTTGCACATGGGCCTTTTTTGCCCTGGCCGATCTCAAACCGGACCTTCTGGTTCTCATCCAGCGTGGCGTAACCATTCACCCGAATTTCAGAATGATGGACAAAAAGATCATCCCCGCCTTCATCCGGCGTGATGAATCCGAAACCCTTGCTCGAATTAAACCATTTTACTGTACCTGTACTCACTACATACTCCTTGGCCGATCTTCCGGCCGCACTGAAACACTCTCTCTTTTTCTATTAGGGAGGCATATTCTTGAGAGAGGAAAGGATATACCCTTAATACAATACTGGCAATACTATACGCTCCTTTCGGTCCTTTTCCTACAAAAATAGACGAAAATAAAAAAAAATAAGGCAGATTCCCCATTTTTGTGGATTATTACGCTGAAAATAAGGGATTATTCCGAGATGATTTTACACTTTCCGTAGAATCAGAACGCCATGAAACCTTTTGAAAGACAAATTAACACGCTACATGTCGGAAACGAGATAGATTCTCAATATCCAGAGAAGCCTATGAACAGGGTTTTTTTGAAATTTTCGAATTCCATTGCCAATGCCGGAACAGGGACGTATAATTTGAATAGATGAATAGTAAGATCGTGAAATAGTTAGGATAGACCTGACAATAATCGACTGATGATGCACTACTTTGCATGACATTTACCCTGAGGCCCTGTGTTTTGTCACAACCCACCGTAAGTGCCTGTCTTGGTTGTCTTCTCTTTTCTACTCGAATATGACAAGGTTTTTTACGGGAAAGAATCATGAAAATCCTCCTTATCAATCCGGAGGTTCCGGATACATTCTGGAGTCTGAAAAATGCGCTAAAATTCATCGGCAAAAAGTCTTCTTTGCCTCCCCTGGGTTTATTGACGGTCGCCGCCATGCTGCCCGAAGAGTGGGACAAGAAGCTGGTGGATATGAACGTGAACCGATTGCGTGACCGGGACCTTCGTTGGGCTGACTACGTCTTCGTGACGGCCATGCTGATTCAGCAGAAATCAGTAGACCAGGTCATCCGGCGATGTAAGAAAATCGGAACCAAAATCGTTGCCGGCGGCCCTCTGTTTACCAGTCTGCCGGAAGACTATCTTCACGTGGATCATCTTGTTTTGAAAGAAGCGGAACTGACCTTACCCTTGTTTCTGGCCGACCTTCAGAATGGAAACGCAAGAAAAATCTATAATACACATGAAAAGGCGGACTTGGGCACAACCCCTAAACCCCTGTGGAGCTTGATACACAAGAAGAAATATGCCTCGATGGAGATTCAGTTTTCGCGGGGTTGCCCGTTTGATTGTGATTTCTGTGATGTGACGACCTTGTTCGGACACAAACTCCGGACCAAGGCAAGCGCTCAAGTGGTGGCGGAATTGGAGAATCTATACGTCCGAGGCTGGCGAGGAAATGTGTTTTTCGTGGATGACAACTTCATCGGGAACAAATCCATCCTGAAAAAAGAATTACTGCCTGCCATAACCGCCTGGATGAAACGGCGAAAGTACCCGTTCTCGTTCAACACGCAGGCATCGATTAATCTGGCCGACGATGAAGAGTTAATGGATCTCATGGTTAAGGCCGGTTTTGACTGCGTGTTTGTTGGCATTGAGACGCCGGATGAGCAATCTCTACTCGAGTGCAATAAAGTACAGAACAGAAACCGCGACTTACTGGACTGCGTTGCCCGAATCCAGGGATCCGGCTTGCAGGTCCAGGCCGGGTTTATCCTGGGCTTCGACAATGACAATGTTCATGTGTTTGACAATCTAATACAGTTCATTCAAAGCAGCGGAGTCGTAACAGCCATGGTTGGCCTTCTGAATGCGCCCCGCGGCACAAAACTCTATCAGAGACTGGCGCAAGAGCACCGGCTGACTCGTCCGGCCACCGGGGACAATATGGACTGCTCGATCAACTTTCTTCCGAGAATGGGGCTGGATCAACTTCTGGCCGGCTATCGACGAGTGGTCGAGACCATCTATTCTCAACCCCATTTCTGCGAGCGGATCCTTACCTTCTTTAAACATTACCAATTGCCCAGGACCAAACGATTTCATTTGGACTGGTCCGAATTGAAAGCCTTCCTTAGGTCTATATGGCATATCGGCATACGGGGACGGGGAAGGCGATATTATTGGAAGCTTATGTTCTGGTCCTTGAGAAAGCCGCGTTATCTTCATATGGCAGTAACGTTTTCCATCTACGGCTATCATTTTCGCAAGATCATTGAGGCGTTTCAAAATCGTATTAATGCCTTGATCGCAGATCAGAATGCCTTGCCGGCGACTTGATGAACGATACAGGTTGTCGTTTACAAGAGAACAGAAACGCTTCACGGCCTTGGCATAAATCAGAAAGGAACAAGTAAACCATGAGTAAAAAACTGTATGTAGGGAATCTGAACGACAATGTGGATGAGAACGCTCTGAGAGAGATTTTCTCTCCGCATGGAACTGTCAGCAGTGTAAAAATTATTACAGACCGTGACAGTAACTGCAGCAAGGGATACGGTTTCGTCGAACTCAGCAGTGAAGCAGAAGCGGAACAGGCAACCGAGGCTTTGAACGGTACGGATGTGAAAGGCCAGGCTATTATCGTAGCTCCTGCAAAACCGCAACGATCGCACAACGGCTCCAGAGGCAGACAGAGTGGGGGATATGGCAGGCGATCGGGCCCCGGCAGAGGGGGACATCCGGGCGGGGAGCGAAGACGCTTTTAAGAACCTCGGCTCCAGAGGAGCAATATTCATGACTTTGGCAAAACAGGGCGATCACATTCGGGTCCATTACAAAATCCTGCTGGAGGATGGATCGTTGTTTGATTCCACTTTTCCACGAGAGCCCGTCCAGTTCCAAATAGGTCAAAACAAGCTCCATCTGGCTTTTGAAAAAGCGTTTATCGGAATGGACATAGGAGAAAGTAAAACCATTACTCTTTCCGTGGATCAGGCATTCGGTCCTCATTTGCCGGAAAAGGTTGTTGAGGTGAACCGGGATCGAATTGCGCCGGATGTGGAGCTTCACAAAGGGCAGAGACTGAAAATGATGGGCTGCAGCAGACGGGCCATCATGGTGAAGGTAGTCGATTTTTCCGAATCGTCCGTCACGCTCGATACAAATCATCCCCTGGCCGGTAAAAATCTGACATTGGAGTTGACATTGATGGCAATTCTGTAAAAAACGGGTTTTTCTCATGGAAGGTGAATCTTTACAAATGGACTTCGACTGAAAGAGAAAGGATACAAAATGCAATTCCCTGCATTTCAAAAGGGGAATATGACACTCATGCTGGCTGAGTATCTGCACGATATACAGATATCTCTGAGACATGATAAGATCGACGAACCTTTTCTTCGGTCGAACCTGTGTATGTTGAAAGCGATGGAGAGACATCTTCCGAATGTAATTTGTGAGGCGAAAGAGTCTGGAAAAGCCGATCTGGTCCGTCTCCAGAACATCGTGTCGGCGGTTCTTGAGGACGTGTCGAAACGATTAAAGCACAACGATAAGTAAGGTTTGTTCGCGCGTTCTTTTTTCTTTTCTCATTTTGTCCGGCTGATCGAAAGTCTGTTCATCACGGCTTGCGAGAATTCGCTCAGATCGACCTCGAACCGCTTGTCGGCGATAGGGTCGTAGTGTGTGCGTCCCTTGTTGATAATCATCAATGTTGCACCGGCCTGGTGGGCCGCCATAGCCAATCCTGCCGCGGGATTGACCGCCAGGGACGAACCCATCGCCACAAACACCTGCGCCGACTGGGCCAGTTTCTGCGACTCAATCAAGGCATCCATCGGGATCGGATCCCCGAAGAATACGATGCCCGGGCGAATCAGGCTGCCGCAATCGCAGTTGGGCAGTCCATCGGCACGAATCATCGCATCGACGGCAGAGCGGTCGTATGTTTTGGAGCAGTTCGTACAGCGGTAACGGAGTACATCCCCATGAAACTCGATCACTTTTCGCGTTCCGGCTTTCTGGTGCAGGCCGTCGATATTCTGGGTAACCACCGCCTCGATCAGGCCCTGTTGTTCCAGTACGGCCAGCATTTGATGGGTGATATTGGGTTCCTTATCGGCCAGCGTATGAATGTGTTCTATCGCAATCCGGTAATAGTCCTCCGGCTGCTCATAGAAAAAATCAATCTCAAAGACGCGCTGTGAGAGCCTGGAATAGAGTCCGCTGGGCCCGCGAAAGTCCGGGATTCCCGATGCCGTCGAGACGCCCGCTCCGGTCAGCACCACATTGCGATGACCCCGCCGGAGCCGGTCCAGAAACACCACCACGCATTCCTCCATGCAGGTCTGATCGCTCATTGCATGCTCTCCTTTCGGATGGCTTCATCTCGAAATCATTATACATATCTTCCGGTGATATGCAATATCTGGTTGATGTGATTTGATAGACTCAATATAGAAAGGAATACGCTAAATGGATTGTAACCAATATCTCGGCCTTGCAAAAACTGTCGTGAAAGCGTATTACTGTTTGCGATGGAAGGGAAAGTAAAGGTATCGGGAAACTTTTACATGAACGATCTTCGTGCGCTGGCCGCCGACTGGCTCTTGACCGATCTGGATGCCGGTTTTACCCCGGAACTGGACCTGAACATGGATGGGGCGATCACCAATGCCGATGCGGACATCCTGGCGGCCTTCTGGCTTAGCGCCGACGGGGCACGAACGGCCGTGTATTATTACCACTACGACGGCACGGGCAGCGTGATTGCCCTGTCCGACGCCGCCGGCCGGACGGTGGAGGCGGTGTACTATGATGTCTTCGGGCGGCGGCGGATCGTGGATGAAAATTTCCAGGCACGGACGGATTCTCAGGTGCAGAATCCCTACTTCTTCACCGGCCGGCGGTTCGATCCGGAAACCGGCCTGTACTACTACCGTGCCCGCATGTACTCGGCCTCCCTCGGCCGCTTCCTCCAGCCGGATCCGATTGGGTATAAGGAAGGAATGAATATATATAAATATAGTAGCAATAATCCTGTGCTATATGTAGATCCATATGGCCTACTAGGCGACAAATATACACCATGGTATGCGGAGTTATTAGATTCATTTGTTCAGAATGTTTCAGGTCTCAATAATAGTCCAACTGGTGAAGTCTTAAACGCAATGAATGATGGTTTTTCTGCTTGGATAGATGGAGCAATTCCTTTTGCAGATCCACTTGAAAATACATATAACTCCGAAGAGATGGGATTTAGTCGAGGTTGTGGGGTAGTGTCGAGGAATTTCGCTATTGCTGCAACAGGTGTTGCTGCTTGGCAGGCAGCAGGTGGTGGTACTATGAGTTTTGCATTTGGCCCGGCTGGTTCTTATCCACATGTTGCATTTGGAGCCAATGGAACTTGGTTTGGTGCGACAGGTGCATTTGGGGAAATGGCAGTATCTGGTCACGGAGCCTGGGTAGCAACAAGCTCTTCTTTTACACTCACGGGTATTCCAGTAATAAATTCGGCAGCTGTCCCTACATATGGATTATTGATGGCTACCTCTAGTGCAACTGTTCCGTGTTGTAGCGCTGCCGCTTGGAGCGCATTTTCAGCTTCTGGAGGTGCCCTTCTTGCAAGTGGAGCTGGTTCTGCACTTATTTTTGGGACAGGGGCTGAATTGTATCTAGATAACAAGGGACGAAACAATTCATTTACTGAATCATCTGGATATGGAGGAATTGGAAGAAAATGAATTATTGTGCAATTGTTCATGTAGATAATGAAAGACATCTAGATTTTGAAAACCAGTCGGATCCTCGTATAAGACGTATGATAAAAGAATACAATTACAAATTTCTGGGTAATATTATTTCGGCAATTAAAGAAAAAGAAATAATATGCAAACGTATAAAAGTAGAAGGTGTTGATTGTATAGGTGTAAAGAGTAAATATGAAAAATTCTCATATGGCATTCTTTTACATGACTTCCAATTGGTACCTTCAGGTAGTGAAATGATATCACGACTTTATTGTATGAACTATTTCTCTAGGTGGAAGAGAATTTTTGGTATATATGGGCCTAAAGAGATGTATAGAGGAGGCGGACTAGATAAATTTACAGCTATCGTACAAGAAGTTGTATCAAGAATACCTTGTGTATTAAAAGCTGAATGGATGTCTCCTGATGACGCTAGAAAAAAAATTATAACATACTATTGAAGAAAATTTTGAATTGGTTTTTTCTTTTAAGACGACGAGGTTGGTTGTGTTTTCTTGCCGATCATCAGTGGATTAAAACTAAAGCATAATATTTTGATTACGATATATTCGCTAATGAAAGAAACAGAAAATATGACGAACATGTTATAAGTGTCGGAGTGAAATGAAATGAGAGTATTTAAAACTGTTTCTAAAAATGTACGTTTTATGACAATCAACTCGTGTCTGGGAGTGCTGATTGTATGTCTGCAGATGGGATTCTGGAATTCCATAGCCCTGGCTCAATCGGTGCAGAGCAGAGAGATCGCATTCTTTGGCTGTCTTGTGGATCAGGATGGTGAGCCTGTTACCGAGGCCGTGGTGCATGTAGAACTCCGGGCAGATTCTTCAAAAAATGCGGAGACTGTAACAGAGACGATCCGGACCGATGCAAACGGACGATTTGAGCTGAACGGCAAGGGCGAGATTGTTCACATCCTTGGCATCGAAAAAAAGGGGTAAAGGATAGCTATCTATGAAAGGTCAATTATTTGCTCTGGATGGCAGCGTCGCCTTTGTCACCGGGGGTTCAAAAGGCCTGGGCCGGGAGATGGCCCTGGCCCTGGCGCAAGCCGGGGCGGATGTGGCGATCGGCAGCCGGAATGAAGAACAGATTACACAGACTGCCCAATACCTTGCAGAGAAGACGCATCGGACTATCCTGCCTCTGGTCCTTGACGTTACAGATCGAGATGGTATCGAACAGGCTATAGCGAAGACTATAGCTCAATTCGGCAAGATCGATATCCTAGTCAACAACGCCGGTGTTAATATCCGTGAGCCGATAGAACAAATCGAGGATGCCCATTGGCGTAAGATCTGGGAGACCAATGTCACTGGTGTCCTAACCTGCTGCCGGGCTGTGATCCCCTACATGCGAAAGGCCCGATATGGACGGATCATCAATATCGGCTCGGCCTTGTCGCTGGTGGGGATGGAGGACCGGGCCTCGTATTGTGCTTCCAAGGGGGCCGTCCTGCAGCTTACGCGGACCCTGGCCCTGGAAGTTGCGCAGGATGGAATCACCGTCAACTGTATCTGCCCCGGACCCTTCGCTACGGAAATCAATCAGGCCGTCATGGACGACCCGGAAAAGACCCGGACATTGCTGGGCAATGTTCCCATGAACCGCTGGGGCAGGCTGGAGGAAATTCACGCTCCCATCGTCTTTCTTGCCGGCCGGGCGGCCAGTTATATCACCGGCGCCTGCCTGACCGTAGATGGTGGGTGGACCGCACGATGATCACCATGTTGGGATTTTACTTTTCTTTCTCAAACAAAGTCGCTCCAGATGCTTGTTCTGTCATGGGCGCCGAATCCTGCATTGTCAGATTGCGGAAATTGGCAAATCGATGGAAGGTCAGATAGTTGGCATCATGAAAATTGTGCGCGCCGCCCTGGGCATCGTCATAGGCGGT
>JAFGPC010000174.1 GCA_016926155.1 Sedimentisphaerales bacterium | reverse complement strand
TTCTTCGGCGGCCTTGTGGAATGCGCGCCAGTTTCGCATAAAGGCATACATGACCGGAAGCTGGGCGACCTTGACACGGTTAAGCAACTCGGTATCCCCGGCGACGGCGGCCTCGGCCTCTTTCAGGACCCGCCAGCCCCGGCTCATCGTCTCGAAGGTCAGGAACTTGGCCGTGTCCTGACTGAAACAGCCCAGATGATCGCCGCTTTGTTCCACGGCATCATGAATCAGGTTCAGATAGCGCTCGACATACACACCCGCCGGTCCGTAGTAGCCCGTCAGGAATTCATCCATCAACTGCCGGTCGTCGGCATTGGGATTCCACAGCAGCTTGGCCAGCATCCAGGCGCGAAGCTCGGCCATCTCGGCACCCAGCGAGGTATAGGCCCCCTGTTCGAAGATGCCCTTGACGCCGTTGTCGACGAAAAACCGGATGTTCGGGCCCAGCACCCGCAGGTTGGGATGCGGCAGGAAATAATGCCGGAAATTGGTCGTATAGTCCCAGATGTACAGCCGGTCACAGATCTTCGACCAGCCGACGATATCCTCTCGGAATTTCTCATTTCGCTTGTCGGAGAGTGGTTTGCTGAACGAGCATTCGATACTGCACAGCCGGACGATGACATTGTCCCTCGGCTTGACCTGCGTGGGGGGCTTGCGGGTATACTGGTAAGCCAGCGTGCTGATCGCCACGTGTGGAAATCCGTCGCGGATCGCGTCGGCGACGGAATTGACAAAGGTCAGCATTGTACCCGAGGGGCTGCCGTTGGCCTCGTCGATCGCCTTGCACTTGGCGCAGGTGCAGTATCCATGCCAGTCATTCTGGGAGACCGAGGCAATGGTTGCAGCGGGATTGGCTCGCAACCGAGCCTTGAGGTTCTTGATCAGCTCGTCTTTCATCTCGTCATTGGTCAGACAAAGCTGGGCCCGTTCGTGAACGCGTTTGCCGTTGATCTCGCTGAACCATTCCGGATGTTTTTCGAAGTATGTCGCCGGCGGAATCAGGCTGTAAAATGTATGCACAAAACCCTCGTATTTGTGCCGGTCGCCGCGCTTGGCGTCAAGTCTGTGGGCCTGCCCGTTGCAGTGGTTGCGGACGGCCCAGTCACCGTCGAAGGCATCGGACCAGAAGGACTCGCGATACTCCAAGGCGGGCGTATAACGGATGTTCAACTCGCCGACTCGCAGGGTCGGTTCGTTCGGAATCGTTGAGGCTTTGGACGACCACCAGCGAGAGCCGACAATATCTTCCAGGAACGAATACACAGCGTAGAGTGTGCCGCGCGGCGTATGACCGGTCAGGATCAGATTGTTGTCCCTGGTGACAATGGCTATACCTTCGTCGCCCAGGCTTTTCGTATCGAATGTTGGATCAGCAAGCCTGGCGGCGGATGTGCCTACGAAGATATTGGCTTTGTCCTCTGTGGGTTTGGCAACAACAGAAAAGTCTCCGCCGGTCACCTGCTTGAGGAAGTTGGCCAGTTCGTTGGCGGCATGTTTTTCCGGTTCCGTCGCATCGTCTGCAAGCACGACAGCTGCTTTGGCCTGGCCTGCTTCGGCCAGTGTCACCTTCGGCGTTCCAACCGGCTTGAAAACAGGATTGCGAATAGCAAACCGATATCGTCCCGGCTGCAAACCTAGCCATATTGACCCATCGGACTCCTTGCCTAGGGAGACCCCCTCGGCCTGCCGGACGCCTTTGCCGCTTTCACTGATGGAACGATATTGACCTGCCGGCGGATAGAATTTGGCGGTTGTATTCGGCGGCACGACAATCCGCATCTGAACCCGGCCATCACGCATTCGCCAGTTACACTCAATAGGCCCATAGTGTGAATTATAACCCGAACGGACCCATGTCAGGGATGGATCCTCAATCAGGTTTGGCTTGATTACGAAATGCTGATAACCCGCTGCCCTCGGATCGAGATTAATACCGCCAAGCGACTCGATGAACCATGTCCCGATATACAGATAGGAACTGTGGCACAGACTGTGGGCGCTGCGTCCTTCCCAGTCCTCCCATAGGGTCGTCGCTCCATGTTTGAGCATATCACCCCAGCCGGGATACGTCTCAGTGTTGACCATGGGAAAGATCAGATCGCCACGGTCCGCGGCCAGCAGCGTCTTGAACAGCATGGCGCCGGCCGTAATCCCCGCATGAATGTGACCCCGGCGACGAATGAGGATTTCCTCTTCCAGTCGTTTCCAAACAGCAGGCCGTAAGGATTCCGGCGGCAAATCAACCAGCAATGCAATCGCCAGATATCCTTGAAAACCATTTACATAGCTGTTATCAGCGGGATTGAAGAATTTGGAATGAACCGCTTTTCTGACCTGCTCGGCTCGTTTGCGATACTGCTCGGCAATGGTCTGCTTCCCAAGCACATCGGCCGCTTTTGCCGCCGTTTGCAGGTTATATATCCAGTAGCAGTTATTAAAAAACAGCGTCTCTATTGTATCGCCATTGACACCTTCGGCTCCCGGCCACAGCCAGTCACCCAGGAAATCCCATTGTCCCCCCCAGCGTACGAGCATATTATCGACGGTCTTGGTCTCCATGAATGCGAGCCACTTCTGCATCGTCGTAAAGTTCACTTCCAGAATTCGCTTATCTCCGTAATGGCGATACATCTCCCAGGGCAGTGTAATACAGTATCCGCTCCAGCCAGGCCCGCCCCCGCCCCAATAGGTCGGGGCGGTGTAGGGCAGGTTGCCGTTTTCTTCCTGCACATCCCGCCAATCCTGGCTCCACTTGGTGTAGAACGCGGCCAGCTCGTAATTAGTCATCCCCGTCTCGGTCGTGGCGTGGGCATCACCGCCATATCCCATTCGCTCGCGCTGCGGGCAATCGACGACATATCCGCCCAGGCTCAGGTTCTCACAAGTCCACAAGGTCGTATCGTAAATCCGATTCAATAGCTCGTTCGAGCATTCAAACCGGCCGACCCGGTCATAGTCCGTCCGTACCAGCCACACGCGAATATCCTCTGGCTTCGGAGCCTGCTGCAATCCTTCGATGGTGATCCATCGTCCTGTAAAGTAATTGAATCGATTTGCAAATGTCCCCTCGCCTTCGGGACCGACGACATATTGGCTCCGGTGACGATGCGTCATCTCCTGATCGTGCCGCTCACTGAATTTGAACTCAATCACATCACCCGGATTACCCGACACATCCGTTTCCAGAAAGCCGGTCGTAACCACACCAAGATCCACGCGAAAGGCGCCCGAATCCAGCTTCTTGATCCCGACAGGAGTAACCTTCTTAATCCGTCGATTGGGCTCGATCATCTCCGCAGACAACGGCAGCTTCGGTAAATACTTGGTTGCTTCCTTCCACTGTGTATCGTCCAGATCCACAGCACACCAATCCGGCATCTCCTTGTTGGCATCCCATCGCTCTCCGCCATAATGCATGAAATCCCATACGCCCAACAACGTGTTCGGGCTTGGATGAGTCTTCCATGTCTCATCGGTATCAATTTGTACACGCTTGCCATCTGGCAGGATCATTTCAGCCTGAGCTATTACCATAGGGGTTTGCGGCCGGTCTTCGGTCTTGTAATGGGGAAAGATAGACCAGGATACGCCCAACCATAATCCGATTACATTTTTGCCTTTCTGCAGATGATCAGAAATATCGTATGTCACATATCGTGCCCGCTTTTTATGTGTGGCCACACTTGGTGACAGAACCGCATCGCCCACCTTTTTCCCGTTGACATATAGATCGTGATATCCAACGGATGCAACATAAATACAGGCTCGGGCGGGTTTGTCCGCGAGTGTAAAGGTTTTTCGAAGCCACGGATCCGGCACGTCATTGTCGGGCGGAGGCCAGCCTTGTTTTCGCTCGAATACCTGATCCGAGCCAATCCACTTGGCCTTCCAATCGTTCGGGTTCAGCAATCCCATCGTCCAATGAGCCGGTTCGCTCCAAGCCGATTCAGTCCCCTGCTCATCCTGCACCCGTACTTTCCACGTGCACCTCATGCGTGAAGTAAGGGCTTTGCCTTCATACTCGACGTTTGTACAATGATCCGACTTGATCCAGCCGGAATCCCAGAGCGTCTCCTCCTTATCCGGATCACGGACAAGGATATGATAGGCTGCCTGGCGCTGACCGCGATTGTCCGGATTGACAGCTTCCAGTCGCCAGCTAAGTCGCGGTTTGACTACATCGATACCCAATGGATTCGACAGATACTCACATCGCAAATCCACAGGCCGAACCGAAGCATCCGTCGCGGACAGAATGTCGGGTGTTATCATCCAAAGTGCAAGAAAAGACAAAAAGATCACCTTTAGTCCGAAAATTTGACGATTACGATATGGACTCATCATTCTCTCCTGCCAAACGAATTTCCTCTTATTTACCAGACAACGGCAATCCATTCTATCGGATCGAATGGATAATTTCCAGTGGACTTGAAGAAAGATTCAATCGATAAACCTGGGGAACAAACTTCCGGTGTGTCTTTTGTACTCGCGATATTCTTTGCCGAATCGCTCCAGCATGAGTTGTTCTTCGCAAGGAACACGCAGGGAGACAAATCCGATCATAGCAACCAATGCAAGTGGACCGGCCAACCAGTTGGCCAAAAGCAGGGCCTGCGCCAATGACCAAAGCAAATGTGCTGCATACATTGGATGTCGGATGTATTTATATACGCCGGATTTGATCAAAGAATGATTTTGTTTGATCTGAAGGATTGCTGACCAGTTGTGTCTCAAATCTGCATGAGATCGCCATAGTAATACGATAGAAACAGCATATAGACATGCACCAATCCACTGAAGCCAGATCGGCAGTAAATAATCAGCAAACGAAAGCCGGTTGGATACACAATACAATAATGCCAAAATCTGCGACACTCCCCAGACGATCATGAAAAGAAAAACGAATACAGACTCTCGACGTGTCTGTCCGCCTGTATTACTGCGACGACTTTTAGTATAGATTACACGAATGATTGAACCGATTCCCAGCCCTGTCAGGTAGATAATCTTGAATGTCCCCATGGATCTTCCTTTTTCCCAGAAGGCAGGACTTCGAATGATTATTAGAAAGCATATTCCATTTCAATACACGATTGCTGCATAACCAACCGATTCGGAACTGGCTTCCCCAAATCGCTCCTGCATAACCTCGCTGCTGGTCGTATGAGCCAATAGGATGCCTTCGGTTTTGCCAAGTTGTCTGGCCGCGCCTACTGCCGCGGCGACAGCGCCCGGCCCGCACGCACTGAACTCTTTCAGGCCGGCGGCCTGTGTCTCCCGAGCATCCATGACCAGCGCAGGTTTGATAAAACCCATATCATTCACTTCCCTGGCCCACGCGATCCCCTTCGGTCCTGTACCGACCGGAGCGAATCCATACCTAGGGCCATAGTGAGTCAGGTCTGTCGAGGCAATACAGACGACGGACTTGTCTTTTCCGGCTATAATAATCTTCCCGATTTGCCCTCCTAATTGCGCCGCATCACAGGTTCCAGGTACTATGACAGGTACGATCCGGGCCTGGGGCCAGAGCACCTGAAGTAACGGAATCTGCACCTCAATGCTGTGCTCACCGCGATGAGCATCGGGAGCAGCAACGGCGATTGTATCGTCAACGATCCGTCCGGCCAGTTCCTCATCAATCGCCACTTGCCCCAAAGGAGTTTCCCATGCACCCGAATCATACACGGCCGGTCCTGTCCCGTAATAGCGATGTGCGGCTCCGAAGAGGACAAATGTGTCGACCTCGTTATCGGATTTCCGAATCGCTGAAAACACCATTCCCGCCAGGTCGGCACTGAATATCCAGCCGGCATGTGGAACGATTCCTGCGACAATTTGTTCCGGCAAATCCACCTCTATCGGTCTTGCTGCTAAATAGTGTTCCGCTTCCTGGCGGCACTGAGCCGCAGAGCCGGGATAAAATTGCCCCGCTACAACCGGTTTTCGAATTGCCATATTCTGCCTCCCGCTTGCAAAAAAGCCTCGATACCGATATGATTGGTTGATTGTATTATATGTCACTGTAACACAAAGGTTTATTTTGTCACGAGGAAAAGCATGGCAACGAATGCAAAATCTTCAGTCGCAGTGGTTATGGGTTCCGACAGCGACCTGCCCGTAATGGAAACCTGTATCGATCAACTCAAGGATTTCGGCGTTAATCCCATTGTCCGTGTAATCTCTGCTCATCGTACCCCCGATATCGCTGCCGATTTCGCCGATCATGCCGCCGCCAATGGGATCCAGGTTATTATCGCCGCCGCAGGCATGGCCGCTCATCTGGCCGGTGCTCTGGCAGGCAGAACACAATTGCCGATTATCGGAGTACCTCTTCAGGCCGGTTCAGGGCCTTGCGGCCTAGACGCGTTATTGAGTACCGTTCAGATGCCCCCAGGTGTCCCGGTTGCTTCGATGGCTATCGGAAAGGCCGGTGCCAAAAACGCCGCCATCTTCGCGATCCAGATTCTGGCCCTGGCCGATCCTGCCCTGGCAGACAAGCTTACGGCCTTTCGTAAAGCTCAAACGCAAAAAGTCATTGAAAAAGACAAAGGTCTTCAACAAGATAAGAAATGATTTTTCCAAAAACCCGGCCTCGTTTCATGATGTTATAAAACATAAAGTGCCGGATTAAGCGGCATGAAGGAAATGAAATGATATTGGAGGTCCGACAATGGCTGTGAGAAAAGCGATAACGACGATTATTGTGATGGGAATTCTTTTTGGCTTGTCTCTTTCCGGCAAAGCCGGAGAAGAGAAAAAGGAAAAAGACAATGTGCCCCCGAAAGGTTTCAGGGCTCTGTTCAACGGCAAAGACTTCACCGGTTGGAAAGTACCGGAGGGTGACAATGGACACTGGAAAGTTATCGATGGTGTGATCGATTATGACGCCGAGAGCGAGGCCAAAGGGGACAAAAGTCTCTGGCACACGGATAATTTCAAGAACTTCGTTCTTCGCGTGGACTGGCGGATCAAGGAAACTCCTTATGTCAATCCGAACGTACCATATATTCTACCCGACGGCACACACGCCCGTGATATCAAGGGACAGGAAATGAAGTTAGCTTTGCCCGACTCCGACAGCGGGATCTATCTTCGTGGAGCTGGGAAGAATCAGGTTAATATCTGGTGCTGGCCCATCGGTTCGGGAGAATTTTACGGCTATCGAATGGATAAGACGATGCCGCCTGAGATTCGCGCAGGAGTGACACCTCGACACCAAGCCGATAAGCCGGTCGGTCAGTGGAATCGGTTCGAAATCACTGTCAGAGGTGACCGGGTTACTGTGGTGCTTAATGGAATCAAGGTCATCGACAAAGCCAAGCTTCCAGGAATCGCTGAAAGTGGTCCCATTGCATTGCAGCACCATGGCGACAAGCGCAACGGGCAATGGAATAGTCCGCCAAGCCTCCTGCAGTTTAAAAATATTTACATCAAAGAACTGAAATAAGAGGATTTACAAGCATCATAATTTCATCCACACAAGGAGTAATCCAATGTCGATAAATATGAATCGCCGTACATTTATGGGTTCGGCTGTCGCATCCGGCGCTTTTACTATTGTCCCACAATATGTCCTGGGAGCCAGGGGCAACATCGCTCCAAGCGATAAGATTACACTGGCCCATATTGGCATGGGTACACAGGGATTCAGCGAACTGGGAGCCCTTCTCGCCGATCCGGGTATACAAATCGTTTCCGTATGTGATCCGAATAGAGACAGCAATGATTATGTGGAATGGGGTAAGAACAGTATACGAAACCGGATCCGTACATATCTGGATAATCCTTCATGGAGGCAAGGAGACGATGGTTGTCCCGGCGGACGGGAAGTCGGCCGAGAAGTGGTAAATACTTATTATACCAATCACAGAGGTACAGACAAATTCAAAGGATGTTCCACCTACGCCGACTTTCGTGAACTGCTGGAGAACGAAAAGGACATCGATGCCGTTAAGGTTATGACTCCGGATCACCTGCATGCTACGATTTCGATCGCAGCCATGAAAAAGGGCAAGCATGTCCTGATGCACAAACCCATCGCCAACCGATTGTACGAGGGTCGACTAGTCCTTAAAACCGCCCGTCAGACCCGGATGGCCACACACCTGCTGGCTTATGGCAGCGGCACCGGAAACGGAAGGATTACCCAACGGATCAAGCAGGGAGTGATCGGGCCCTTGCGTGAAGTGCATAACTGGACAAACCGTCCGGTATGGCCGCAATACACGGAAATTCCAACCGACCGGCCCCCGATTCCCAAGGGATTTGACTGGGATCTGTGGCTCGGACCGGTTTTGCCCCGTCCATATCATCCGCACTATACCCATACGGTTTTCCGGGGCTGGTATGATTTTGGCGGCGGTTCGATGGCCGACATGGGGATTTACAGCCTCTGGCCGGTATTCACAGAATTGGAACTGGAGCCCCCTCTGAGCGCCCAGGCATGGGCCACTCACACTTGCACGATCGAAAATAATGTCAGCAAGCCTGTAAATAATGATTTTTCATACCCGACCGGGTGCACGCTCCGTTTCCAATTTGCCGCCCGACAAGGTATACCGGCTATGGACCTGTTCTGGTATGACGGGGGGATGAAACCACGTCTTCCCGAAGAGATTGAAAAACATGATGTCGAGATGGATAGGGAAGGAATCCTGTTCATCGGCGATAAAGGCGCGATTCTGGCCGGTTTCCATGGCCAAGATCCGCAACTGTTCGCGAACGGACAGAAAAAGCCTTTATCGCTGGATGAGACCTCTGCACCGAACGCAGGACGCGGTGAACGGCATAATCCCTGGCTTGAGGCGTGCAGAGAAGGCAAGTCCTCGCCGGGCAGTTTCCTGAATGCCGGAGCGATTACCGATACCGTTAATCTGGGCGCCGTTGCCCTTCGGGCTGGCCGGAAGGTATTGTTCGACAGCGATAATATGAAAATCACCAATCACTCCAATGCGAACAAGTATATGTATCGTGAGTATCGGGAAGGCTGGGAACTATAAGAAAGAGTAATATATTTAGTCAGAAACTCGTAACAGAACATCAGAGGGGCGTATAGTTAAATACCGTTGATCATCAGGCCAAGCAGCGGTGATTACAGATAAGTAAGCTGATGCAGAAAACTGCAAAAATGGTTTGGGGCATTATGCATGTTCACCGATTGCTTATTTAGAGCCACTGATGTTATACAGGTAATACCATCCAATTGAGGGATACCCGGATCGTCACCTTCTGATATCCACCCGAAAGATTTCCTGTTTATCATATCATTTATAGCGATCTGACCGTTAAAATCTATATAATGATTTATGACATCACAACCGAGTTGATGAACGTTACTATCGTAGAAGGCAGAGATATTATGGTATCGGGGAAAACGACCCTAAAACAGCGTTCCTTCATTCTTCAAGTGATATGGTTTTCGGTGTGTCTTGCCATACTGCTACCCGGCTGTCGCAAGACATCAGATACTCCTCCTGAAAGCACGCTGAAACTCATGAAAACAAAGACGGGTGTGGAAATGGTTCTAATCCCCGGTGGACATTTCGACATGGGCAGTTCTTCCGGTTCACCCGACGAAGCTCCTGAGCATAGAGTTGAAATCAGCTCATTCTGGATGGATCGCTACGAAGTAACCCAACAACAGTATGCCAAATTTCCTCTACCCGATCCATCCCATTTCAAACATCCACAACATCCCGCCGAACAGATCAATTGGACCGATGCGATCGAATACTGCAATGAACGCTCGTTCGAGGAAAATCTTCAACCCTGCTATGACCTTGAGACGGGAAAGTGTGATTTTCAAGCCAATGGGTACAGATTGCCCACGGAAGCTGAGTGGGAATATGCCTGCCGGGCAGGAACAACAACAAAATATTCGTTTGGAAACGAAGAACGTCGTCTCGGTGAGTTTGCCTGGTTCAGGGCAAACGCCATAGGAAAAACCCATCCTGTTGGGCAAAAACAAGCTAATCCCTGGGGCCTGTTTGACATACACGGCAATGTCAGGGAATGGTGTAATGACTATTACAGCAAAACCGCCTATATCGACGCATCGGAAAAGAATTCAAAAGAATCCACAACCGGTCGCGAACGAGTTGTTCGAGGCGGGGGATGGGATTCGAGTTTCGACAGCTGTCGCTCTGCCTATCGAGCCGGCGATCCTTCCATCAACGACACCTGTCTTGCCAGTGATACGATCGGATTTCGCTGTGTTCGTAATTATATACCAGGCGACACTGAAAAATAGCGAAAGGCGCTTCTTCGATGCAATTCCACACATGGATATTTCTGCCCTTCTTTTTCATCACTTATGTCATCTATTGGATTGTCAAAAACACAAAATTCAGAATCGCATGGATTGTTATCACTTCGTATCTGTTTTATGGCTGGTGGAATCCGCTGTATCCGATCCTGATTGCATACTCCACTCTTGTGGATTATATTTCTTTAACCCTTATGGAAAAGAGTTCACGCAAACGTCTTTGGTTAGTCGTGAGTATTAGCAATAATCTTTTCCTGCTGGGATTCTTTAAATACGGTGTCTTTATAACGGACAACCTCAACGCTCTCCTGACTAAGATAGGCAGTCAATACCTCATCCCTTCCCCAGGATTCCTCTTACCAGTAGGCCTTTCATTCTATGTGTTAAAATCCATAGGTTATGTGTTGGATTGTTATCATGAACAGGTTCCAAGAGAAAGAAATCTCATACGGCATGCCGCCTTCGTCAGTTTCTTCCCCCTTCTGCTGGCCGGTCCTATCGAGCGTGCTGCCCATTTTTTTCCTCAGTTACAGGGAAATCCTCGAATTTCCATACAACAGATTACGGACGGCTTCTATCTTTTCATGATAGGACTCGTTAAAAAAGTCGCCCTGGCCGACGCACTGGCCCTGTATGTCAATACAGTCTATGACGCGCCGCAGGCCTATCAAAGTCCGGCATTGATATTGGCTACTATTGCATTCGCATGGCAGATCTATTTCGATTTCAGCGGCTATACTGACATGGCCCGCGGTATCGCACAGGCCATGGGTTTTGAAATCATGCAGAATTTCAACTGCCCCTATCTGGCTACCGGCCTGAGCGATTTCTGGAGACGATGGCACATCAGCCTGTCCACCTGGTTTCGGGATTACGTATACATTCCTCTCGGAGGAAACCGGAAAGGAAAATGGAAAACTTATCGTAACATACTGCTCACCATGATCTTGTCAGGTCTCTGGCATGGCGCTGCCTGGACATTCATTGTTTGGGGGGCTTTACATGGCACGGGAGTGATCCTGACACGAAACTTAGAACGCAACCAGTTCTATAAGGAAAACATCCCCTTGCCGATCAAACAGATCTGGGTCTTTATGTTGGTCTCCTTTACCTGGATTTTCTTCCGCGCTGAAACATGGGACAAAGCCATTCTGATCCTTACCCGGATCTTTACGTCGGGTCTGTCAAATCCGTCGTTCCCTCTGCTGTTCGCAGTCGTGATCTTCGTTGCCTGGATTTATCAACTCGTAAGACATTCTCTGGTAAAACGTTTGTCGGTTCCCAGCCCGGTGCGAATAGGCATCTTGCTTTTTCTCCTTCTGTATCTGGCCTTCTTCGGTGTCTCTTCAGGACGACCATTTATCTACTCCCAGTTTTAAAGGATTGGGTAAAGTTCGAATAGGATAAAAATGGATCACAAAGAGAATAAAAGACCAAGGATATCAACGAGCGATGAAGAGCAAAAGCAAGGTTATATTCCACGTTACCCTCTGTATCTGAACTTGCTTTCTGCTCTGGTACTTCTCCTTGTGTTATGGGCCATCCCCCACGTCTGGAAACAAGTAGAACCATTCCATCCCGGCATGGATTATCGCATTCCCTATGTTCTCAGCGAGGATTACTGGATCTATGACCGGTACTGTCAAATGGCTGCAAACCAATTCGAAATTCTCATTCTCGGCGATTCCGTTGTCTGGGGTCATTATGTCGATCCTGACCAAGTCCTTTCAAGTCAGCTTAACCACATGGCCGGCAAGCCCCTTTTCGCCAACATGGGCATCGATGGTATTCATCCCGTCGCCATGGCAGGTCTAGTCCGATACTACGGACAGGCCATTTCCTATAAAAAAGTACTGCTTTGTTTTAATCCACTCTGGATCACTTCAGAAAAACACGATCTCCAAAGCAGAAAGGAATTCCGCTTTAACCACCCGCGGCTGGTGCCCCAGTTCTTCCCCGAGATCCCCTGCTATACCGAATCGGCCTCTGTCAAAATCGGCAATCTCATGGAGCGGCACAGTCAATTTTTAAGCTGGACCCGTCATGTGAAAACCGTATATTTTGAAGGCCTGGATCTTTCCTCCTGGGTTCAACAGAAATCGTACCAAAATCCATGCAGGGCCGTCACCTTCCAACTGCCCCAGCCGCGAATTACAGAGCAATCCACTCCACCATGGAATATTCGATCCGCAACACTGCAGGCATTTCCCTGGGTCAAGCTGGAAACCTCTTTCCAATGGCAGTTTTTCCGACAGACAATTCGGATATTAGAAAAACGAGATAACACGGTTTTCGTTTTGATTGGGTCCTTCAACGAACACATGATGGACCAGACCAGCCTGGAGACTTATCGTATAATTCAGGCACAAATCGCCTCTTGGCTGCAAACCAACCAGATCCCCTTCCTACTGCCTTCCTCCCTACCTTCCGAATTCTATGCCGATGCCAGCCACCCTCTGACCGCAGGTTATGCCCTGCTGGCCAACCATCTCTGGAATGATGAGAGCTTCCAAATATTTCTTTGTAAGCCAAATAACGAAAGTAAATAATCCTGACTTCTAAACTACACCTTCCGGAAATCCTATCACCTCCTTATAGAATATTCGAGATTTTTGCCGTACAATGGATAGGTGTATTCTATGCTTCCGATTCCCATAGGGCTATCGGAAGGTTTATAATTTGGCCTTGATCGGGGTGGTATATAATGAAACAACGCATACGCTATTCTTCGAATAATCCATTCCTTATTGGATTGTTCTGGATTTTCATGACAGTCCTGACTGCTTCACAAGCCCTCTGTAGTATCCCGATATTACCGAAAACCGAACCCAATTTCTCTCCCGAACCATTCACGGAGTTCATCCTGAAAGATATCCCCTACAAAATCGTCTACGAATCCCTCCGCCAGACCCAGGGTCGTGAGAACTGGGAATTGATACTTATGAACGCCGATGGTTCCGAACAAACCCAGATCACCGACACACCCTACCTGGACGAAATGTATCCGCATGTCTCTCCGGACGGCACAAAAATCTGTTTTGTCATCGACCGGGGTATGGGACGAAATAAAACACGTGCCGTCTGCTATATGAACATTGACGGCACCGGCCGGGTCAAAGTTGCCGACAACGCCCGTCAACCCTGCTGGAGTCCGGATGGTAAAATCATCGCCTATCTCAAAGGCGAGTTCGAACGCTATACCAGACGCGAGTACGCCACCACAAACCTAATCCTGTACGATGTTAAGACACGCAGTCAAACCCGACACCCGATTCGGGAACTCCATCACCTCTATGCCCTCTGTTGGTCACCGGATCGAAACTGGTTCGTCGGAGTTGTCCATGGGGGAATGGGCTATAGTGACACGATCCTGGCCTTTGAAGCCAACGGGACCAAGGTATATGACCTGGCTAAGTGGTCCGTCAAAGGCTGTCGGCCGGACCTGAGTATCGATGGCACAAGGATGGTCTGGGGGGAAACAGACTGGAACCTGAAAACCGGGATCATCGACCTGAACGGCACCGAACCAAAAGTCACTGACATCCGCGAGATTGTACGCTGCACAGAAGATCTCAAGCTGTACCATATCGACCTTTCACCGGATTCCCGCTACATCGCCTTTACCCATGGCTCGGTGGACGGCGATCAGGCCGTCGGAGGCCGGGCTGAAGGCTGGAACATCTGCGTAGGCGATCTCAACGGACACTGGATTCAGATAACCACGGACGGATTACATAATAAGGAACCCGATTGGGTCCCCCTTCCTCGCTCTTTACCCGGTTATTGATCATTAAATGTATCTTGTCACGACCAGTAAATAGCACCTATTAATAACATCCGTTTAAATCATGGTAGCAAATGGAATTGTCCTTGCGCTCCGGCCAGATCGTAAATGTGAGAGGTTTTTTTCAGAAGATTGTGTTTTTCGCCGAAGATCACCAGATTGTTAGGCGCCAGCATTCCCAACACATCCGGGATATCGCAGACTCGCAGGACATTCAGAAATTGCGGTGCATCAGGATCCATGTGGGAAAGAGGCGGCTGGTTTAAAATGACGCCTTGGATATCCGATTCCAATAAAGCGGCATATGCAGCCAGAATTCCCCCTCGTCCTTGACCACCAATATACAGGGGAGTCTCTTCCGGGTACTGATTTCGCAGGTATCGAGCCATGGCGATAATGTCCCATACCCGTCCAGTGTCGACCGTGCATCCCAGAAGGGCATGAGCCCGCTCCACATAGTTCGGGGGATTTTTGCGAGTCCACTGGGTTTTTCCAACACCCCTGACAGAAAGAAAAACGATTTCATCTCCCTCGGCGGAAAACGATTCCAACCATTCCGTGGATTGTATTTGATTGGAATTTTGGACAATAAGAAGGACACGGGAGGGATTCTCAGGTGATTGTGAGTTCCGCGTCAAATATACTTCGATACCCGGTTCGGTAGAGAATCGCTGTTCGCCCGTTTCGATTTTTTGGAGTAGCACAGCGGAAGGGATTTTCTCGGGAAATCCTCGAAAGGTGACTTGCCGAAGTTCCGTAAGAATCCCCTGCTTCCAGGCAGGATATGTGCCCGGCTCCGGCAACTTGACATCGGCCATCAGAACGAAATAACGATCAATTGTCGTATTCAATTGGTCAACCGGAATATCTTTATCTTCCGGAAATACCCGCAATTTTTCAGGATTGATGGGGTGAAACTGTTGGTTGTCCGACCCGGTCACAAGGTCGATTTCGCTATCGGTCACAATCTGTGGATTCCCTTTGAGATGCATATTAATAAACCGATATTCGGCCTGGCGAAGGTCCTTACGATAGGCATGACCTCCAATACTGACCATACTATCCACCAGATCGCTCGCTCCATACATACTGTAGATCCGTTCCAGACGACAGATAATCCTCTCATTGGCATCCATTGGAAAAATCGTATCCTGATCGCTATTGGTGAATAAAAGCGGTCGAGGGGCGATTAACGCAGCGATTCGTGTCCAAGGCCACTGAAATGTATTATATAGAAACATACAATCACAGTGCCCATTGATGACACGATTCCCCACATAAGAAGGCAAATCCGCCATTCCACTGACCGGAACGGCCACCTTGACACGTTCGTCGGCTGCGGCAATCCAAAAGGTGGCCGCCCCCCCGCCGCTGATTCCGGTAACAGCGATCCGGTCGGGATCAACATCCGAACGACTTATCAAATAATCGATCCCTCGGATTCCATTAAGGCATTCCACCCCTGCCGGCGTATAACCACGTGAATGCCACCACCAGCGATTCTCCCGGTAGGTTCCATGATGAATCGCCGCGATCTCACCAAGTTGAAGTGTGTCCAGAATCAGACACAGATAACCATGCCGAGCAAACCAGATACCATGCGATTGAAAGGCGGTCTTATTGCCGTTTCTCCCCCTGCCGGCATGACCGCAGACATACAGAACCGCCGGATATCCGGATTCTTTAGAAATTGGGCTTGGTCGGTACAGATTAGCGGTTACGTACAAACCGGGCCGACTTTGAAAATGGAGCAGATCGACTTGGTATCCATTTCCGCTGAGAGTTCCTGTAATGGCAGCTTGCAGTGGGGTTTTGTCGGGCATCGGCCACAAACCCAGCATATATAAATATTGTTTTCTGTATTCCGGCAACTGTTTTTGCCACTGGTCCAGAGACTCGATATCCTGTGAAAAGCAACTATGAACCTCCTCTGCCAATCGGTTCAGATAAGCCTGAATCATTTCATCGCCAGGATTTTCCCGATCTGGTAATCCATATGGCTGGCCAAACACGAAACTTCCAATTGTAAGGATCGCAATCATCCCAATTTGCTGTGTAAGGATATTCATATGAACTCCTCTACTCTCATCTGATGACCTGGAAACATTTCCCTATCGCCTGAAAACCTGTCATACACTCCCTCGGTCATATTGCGGGATCTTGAGAGTTTCCCCATCTCGCAGTGCGGATTGGTGAGCCACAATTCCCGGTACCGTCATGGCCAGGGCCTCATAAATATTGACCATCGGTTCACGGTCTTGCAGAATCGCTGTTATAAATTCATTCGTCAAGGGACCATGAGAACCGCCATGCCCACCGGCCGGCATGCCAGGTGGAAGCGATGGGCGATCCAGATCCGGTAGATCTTTCATTGTCCCATGATAATGGATATCTTCCATCCATCCTCGCTCACCGAAAACCCGACCTCTTTCCGCGATGAGATCCTGGATTCCCTTGCACATCAGCATCCGCGAGGAGCCACCTTCACTGGTTTTAAACAGCGCAACTTCATCCGTAAAACTGTTTTTATAACGATTGGCTCCGGCTTTATAGGCATCAAATCCGGCATTGAATCCTACACAGGAAACCGATTTGAATCGTTTGCCGGTAACTCCGATATAGTACGCTGTGGAATGCGTGGGATACCACAGAGGAGGCATTCCAACGCGCCAATCTCTGAAAGACGGAATTGGTGTGGAATGATAGTGATAATATTCGCCCTCTGAAAATACAAGCCTTCCGAATCCACCGGCCTTATAGATCTGCCGCATGGCATAACAATCAGGACGAAAACAACTGGTCTCTGCCATCATGTATTTGAATCCACTCTGTTGCACCGTTTCGAGAAGACATTCGGCGTCTTCGATCGATCCCAGCACCGCGGGAACAGCGGACATAACATGCTTGCCGTGCTTGAGAACTTCGATACAGTGCTTCGCATGGCTTGGGGCATCCGTCGCCACAAAAACCGCTTCGATCTTCGGATCCTTGACCAGCACTTCAAGGGATTCATAGGATTTGCTGCATCGACATGCCTTCATCAAACCTTCACGTCGCTCCGGTATCAGATCGCTGACGGCGATAATCTCTACATTAGGATGATCCTGAAATCCAAATGCCGCCCCGAATCGACATACACCATACCCCACGATTCCCACACGCACTTTGCGGTCTGAAATCGGCTGCCATGTTTTCTTTTCCCGAATCGGAGCGGAGTAAGCCCGTTCCGACATAGTACTCATCAGGACAGCGCCTGCAGATACGGATCCCATTGTTTCCAGAAAATGCCTTCGATCCATTGAGAACTCTGACATGGCCTAACCTCCTTCCGTAAGGATAATAATCTTCACGATGTGATACTTGCGCATCATACTTTCGTAAGTGATATTGTACACGTTCCAGGGTCAGTGCGCCAAGAAGAGAAAACCACTGCAAAAACCAACGCTCAATGGTATAATATTCGAGTTGTATTAAGATAATTTCATGACTGGAAACGAAAGGCATGAAAGGATCAAAGGAATGAGCCAAGTCAAATTTTTCCGTATACTGTTATTTGTGTTGTTTTTCCTTTTCTGTAATCTTCTTCAGGCAGATAACGGAAACGAATCTAGCAAGCTTTTTGACGGTACTGTAATAAAAAAAACCCTGGATATGCAGAATGCAGGAGTGAATCTCCTGAAGGCAGACCAATGGCGTCCATGGCAGAATGGATATGATCAAAAAGATAACATCTTCATCTGTGATAACGGGCAAGATGACCAGGTACAAAGGGGAGTATCCCAGACTATCATGTTGAACCAGACCAGGCCCGAACCTATTCTGGCTACGGCGTGGAGCAAGGCCGAAAATGTGGGTGGCACTCGCAATAGCGATTATTCCCTTTATCTGGATCTACTCTATACCGATGGTACTCCGTTATGGGGCCAAGTTGATTCGTACGATACAGGAACTCATGACTGGGAAAAAGCCAAAGTCCTTATCTTTCCGGAAAAGCCTGTTCGTTCCGTTTCATTTCATATGCTGCTGCGGCGCCACAGTGGAAAAGTATGGTTTCGTGATCCGCAACTGTGTGTGATTCAACCATCGGACAGATCCACTTTGTTCGATGGAGTTGCTGTAACTATGACCGGATTCTCGCGGGAAGGATTTCAATTGCGGGATGTCGCGGCGAATACGGATTTTGTGGCAATCGACCAAAAGGCGATGGGAATGCAATTGGAATATACCAAACAGATCGAGGATGGTACCACGTTTTTTGATGTGATGCTCAAAGACCTCACTGGAACGGATCGCGCCGTCACCTTGGTCTATACGATCCCTGCACTAAGAGAGGATTGCCTGTGGCTTCACGATCCTCAAAACCGCATGTCTGTTCAGCCGAATCGCGAATATTGCAACACCGGAGCGTTTCGGGCCGGTTCCAATGGACGATTGTCTCGATATCCGATGGGCGCGGTGGCGAACAAAAAGAAAGGACTCGCACTCGGTATCGATATGTCCCGGCCGGCCTTTTTTCGAATCGGCTATAATACCGATACGGAGGAGTTGTTTCTGGCTTATGATATCGGTTTGGCCCCGGAAAAACCCCAGGCCCACTTGCGATTCTGTACATTTCCATTTGATCCAGAATGGGGATTTCGGGCGGCCCTGACCAAATATTATTCGCTGTTTGAGGAACATTTCGTATGCCGCATACCCGAACAAGGGCTCTGGATGCCGTTTGCCAAGATCAGTGAAGTTCCCGACTGGCAGGACTTTGGTTTCCGATTCAAAGAGGGAACCAACGAGGTCGCATGGGATGATAAGCATAATATCATCACGTTTCGCTACACCGAACCTATGACCTGGTGGATGTCCATGCCCGTCAGTATGCCTCGAACCATAGAAGCGGCCCTGTCGGAAGTCAAACGCCTTGTCAGTGAGAAAAGCGATACTCGAGCCCATGCTCTTATAACGAGCGGATATCATGATGAAAAGGGCGACTTTGTCGCACGTCTGCTGGATACACCCTGGTGCAATGGTGCCGTGTGGAGCATAAATTCCATGCCGTTGATTACCGGTGATGTAACAGATTTTAAGAACAAATGGAATACCAAGTTGCAGCAGCAGTGGTATGGCCCTCAGAGAAAAGTGGATTTGGATGGAGAATACATTGACTCCAGCGAAGGATATGTAAGCGATGAGCTGGACTTTAGACGGGATCATTTTACTGCGGCTCAAACTCCTCTGACTTTTTCCCTGGATCAACATAAACCTGCCATCTTTCGCGGTCTTATAGCCTTTGAATATATTCAGGCCATAGCCGAGGATATTCATGCCCGGGGAAAATTCATGATGGCTAATTCCACGCCCATTCGATTGTGCTGGCTGGCCCCCTGTCTGGATGTGATGGGTTCGGAAACCAACTGGAATCCCAACAAGAAGTGGCAACCCATGTCCACCGCTGATCTCTTGTATCGCCGCGCTATGTGCGGAACCAAACCGTATTGCTTTTTGATGAACACACCATTTGAAGATTTTTCCCACGAAAAGGTGGAGAAATACATGAAGCGATGTCTGGCGTACGGCATGTTTCCCGGTTTCTTCAGCCACAATGCCTCACAAGGCCATTACTTTACCCGTCCCGAGTTGTACGAGCGGGACCGTCCTCTTTTCAAAAAATATATCCCGTTATGTAAAATCGTCGCTCAGGCCGGGTGGATGCCGATTCCTCTTGCCCGTTCCAGCGACTCCCAAGTGTCCGTGGAACGGTTTGGCCGACAATATCTGACGGTTTTTAATGACAGCTCTGAACCACGACAGGCAGTTATAGAGCTTGAGGATGGCAGAACCGGGACATCTCGTGAACTGGTTTCTTCGAACACGATACCGTGGAGGAATGGAAAGACTACCTTCCTATTGAAACCGGACGATGTGGCGGTAATCGAATTGAGCCGGTCGATTCCTGAAGAATTAAGCGACGCTTTTTCTCCGGATCCGGCGTACGAGGGGGATTTTGGAAGTTACCGCTCTCCTCTCTATTTTGCCAACGGTAATAAAGTGCAAAACAAACAACAATGGCAACAACGACGTAAGGAAATTATGACGCAGTGGGAGGATGTTCTGGGACACTGGCCGCCATTGATCGCAAAACCTTCTTTGGAATATCTGGAAAAAACATCTCATAAGAATTTCACACAGCACAAAGTACGCGTTGAGATTGCATCTAATCAGAAAACCGTGGATGGGTATCTTCTTTTGCCAAATGGAAAGGGACCTTTTCCTGCCGTTCTTGTTGTCTATTATGATCCGGAGACCGGCGTTGGCCTAGGAAAGGAAGGGCGGGACTTCGGTCTCCAGTTAGTTCGCGAAAGTTTCGTCGTGCTGTCCATCGGCACACCGGAGTTTTGCAGTTTGAATGCTCCGTATAAACCCTTGTATGATGGCACTCCAGATGAGGTTCCCTGGCAGCCGCTTTCCGCACTGGCGTATGTCGCAGCCAATTGTCATACGGTCCTGGCAAATCTGCCTCAGGTTGATCCGGAAAGAATCGGTGTCGTGGGGCATTCTTATGGAGGCAAGTGGGCCATGTTTGCCTCCTGCCTGTTTAAAAAATTCGCCTGTGCCGCCTGGTCGGATCCGGGCATCGTTTTCGATGAATCCCGTCCCAATGTAAATTATTGGGAACCCTGGTACCTCGGGTATGAACGAGGTCGCCGGCGCCGGCGGGGAATTCCTGACGAAAACAATCCACGGACAGGTGCATATAAAACGCTCATTGAACAGGGCCATGATCTGCACGAGTTGCATGTTCTAATGGCGCCACGGCCGTTTCTCGTGTCGGGCGGTTCGGAAGATCCGCCCGAACGATGGAAAGCATTAAACCATTCGATTGCGGTAAATCGAGTATTAGGACAGAAAAACATGGTGGCTATGACCAATCGAGAAGGGCATTCTCCCACACCGGAGTCGAATGCACAAATCGTCGCTTTTTTCGAATACGTTTTACACTAAAACGGGGAGTACATTACAATGAAACAACTCTCATTTTTCAATTCCGACTCTTATCGTTTCATTCACAGAAAAGTATGTTTCCAGATGTTTGTAATAGCCGGTATGATTTTGGGATTCGCGATCCAGGCAATGGGTATCCAAACGGATAAGACCGTCGGAAAGGAAACGGATGAACTGTCACGCAAGCAAAAACATAAGATCATTACAATTGCAACCCTTGGTCCGAGACCTCTTTCGATTGATTCACAAACACCTCCACAGAAGATTGTGGATAGAATGATTGCTCATTGGAAAGGCAGGTTTGCCCAGGTCTTTCCGGACAAGCCTGACCTGATCGTTGTTCCCGAAGCCTGTGATCGGCCTTCCGGTCTATCTCAGAAACAATGTACCCAATATTACCAGGTGAGAAAAGATCAGGTACAAAATTTTTTTGCCAGAACAGCCGAAGAGAATTCCTGCTATATTGTGTATTCGGCAGCACATGAGATGACAGACGGCACATGGCGAAATTCCTGTATCTTACTGGATCGCTCCGGTAAAGTAGCCGGTCGGTACAATAAAAATTTCCCTACGATTGGAGAAATGGACCGAGGAATTGTAGCCGGTAAAGAGGCGCCGATTATCGAGTGTGATTTCGGACGTGTGGTATTTGCGATCTGTTTCGATTTGAATTTTGATGAATTGCGAAGTTACTACGCCAAATTTAATCCTGATTTGATAATTTTTACATCCATGTATCATGGCGGTCTAATGCAGGCCTATTGGGCTTACTCATGCAGAAGTCATTTTGTCGGTGCTATCGCCGGTTTGCCGTGTGAGATCCGAAATCCACTGGGTGAAATCGTAGCTTCATCAACGAATTACTTTGACTTTGTTACAACAAAAGTGAATTTGGACTGTGCTCTGGCGCATCTGGATTACAATTGGGATCGACTACGGAGATTGAAAGCTAAATATGGACCGCAGGTTACCATCACAGATCCCGGCTTTCTGGGCTCTGTTCTTATCACAAGTGAGCATCCTGAGGTTACAGCAAAGGAAATGATTGAAGAGTTCGAAATCGAGCGGCTTGATGACTATTTGCCCCGGGCTTCGCGATATCGTAATAAACCGGGAAACCGAGAATAACATCTGAAATAATTCGATTTAAACAATAACCATGCCAAACTATCAGTTGGTTGGAAAAGCAGTATATAATGAATATTAAACTATGCTGTTGGCTTGAATCTTGGATTTTAAATATGGTTCTGGATTGGGTGAACTAATCCTCTCCGTTGACATCTGTAATGGCGGTCTATGATCGGTAGTAAAGAATCAAAATTGGAAAAGGACCAAATAATGAAAGAAAAGAAACGTTTACGATATACGGCCATTGCCATATTGTTACTCCAGATGCTGACAAGAGTTCATGCAGATTTAGCATCGGATTTTCGAGATCCTCCTGACTCGGCTCGCCCCGGAGTATACTGGTACATTATGGATGGAAACCTTCGTCGGGAGGGAATCACAGCAGACTTGGAGTCGATGAAGGAGGCCGGTATTGGCCATGTGATCTTTCTGGAAGTAAACGTAGGCGTCCCGCGCGGGCCGGTGGATTTTCTCAGTGAGCCATGGCAGGAGTTGTTCGTTCATGCGGTCCGTGAAGCAGAACGGCTCGGTATCGAAATTACCCTTGGTTCCGGTCCCGGCTGGGCCGGCAGTGGTGGTCCCTGGGTAAAGCCGGAACAATCGATGCAACACCTTGTTGCAAGTTCCGTGCAAGTCAGTGGACCAACTGGTTTTAATAGGGTTCTACCTCTCCCTGAAACATATAAACCGTACTTTGAAGGGGCCGTGACAGGAAAACTGATTGATATAAGGAATTCCTTTTACTCAGATGTGGCCTTACTCGCGTTTCCCACACCAAAAGTCAATGAACGCATTGAGGACATTGACGAGAAGGCTCTTTACTATCGTGCTCCTTATACATCCTGTCCGGGTGTGAAGCCTTATCTGCCGGCACTATCGGAATATCCCACAATACCATCAGGTGCGGCCATCGAACCTCGACAGGTGATAGACTTGGCCAGTCAATTAAAACCGGATGGCCGCTTACAGTGGGATGTTCCCCCGGGAGATTGGACCATCATGCGCTTCGGCAGGCGAAATAATGGGGCTACCACTCGTCCGGCCCCAAATCCTGGATTTGGATTTGAGTGCGACAAGTTTGATTCAGCCGCACTTGATGCGCATTTTGAGGCCTATGTGGGTAAGCTGCTGAAGAAAGTAGGGTATCGGGAAAAAGGCCGTGGTTGGACGATGCTGCATATCGACAGTTGGGAGATGGGAGCACAGAACTGGACAGGCAGGTTCCGTGAAGAATTTCATCGACGACGAGGCTATGAGCTGTTGCCGTTTCTTCCCGTCTATACCGGACGTTTTGTTGGAAGTCAGGAAATAAGTGAAAGGTTCCTCTGGGATGTACGTCTGACAGCCCAGGAGCTTGTCATTGAAAATCACGCCGAACACCTGAAAGAACTGGGCCAACGTTATGACTTTAGACTCTCCATAGAGCCTTATGATATGAATCCCACTTCCGATCTGGATCTGGGATCTGTTGCGGATGTGCCGATGTGCGAGTTCTGGAGTGATGGATTTGGATTCGATTCTTCATTCAGTTGTATTGAAGCAACTTCAATCGCTCATGTCCTCGGCAAGCCGGTGATGGCGGCTGAAGCATTCACAGCAAACCACGAAGAAGCGTGGAAGCTGTATCCGGGTACTGTGAAAAATCAAGGTGACTGGGCCTTTTGCGCCGGGATCAATCACCTCGTCTACCATACCTTTGCGCACAAACCGTATGGCCGACGTCCCGGGATGACGATGGGACCGTACGGAGTTCATTGGGACCGAGGGCAGACCTGGTGGCCCATGGTGGCCGATTATCATAAATACATTACGCGTTGCCAATACCTCTTACGACAGGGTCATTCCGTCGCAGATATTTGTTACCTTATCCCGGAAGGAGCACCACATGTCTTTCGACCGCCTTTGTCTGCGCTCGCAGGACACGGCAGTATGCGTGACCGCCGAGGTTACAATTTTGACGGATGTTCTCCAAACACGCTGATCGCCAATGCATCGGTAGAAGATGGCCGGCTTAAATTTCCGGGAGGTGCGAGGTATCGACTGCTGGTGCTGCCATCCTTCGATACAATGACCCCGAATTTGCTGCGGAAGGTTAGGGAACTTGTAGAGGCAGGAGCAACTGTCGTGGGACCGCCCCCGCGCAAGTCGCCCAGCCTTATGAATTATCCGCAGTGCGACGAGGAAGTGGCATCACTGGCAATAGATCTATGGGGACAAGAACCGCCGCCTGATAAAGTAAAGAAACGCCTGTTCAGACGTGGTCGAATCTTCTGGGGGGGCGACTTGTTGGCAAAACCTGTTGGTGACTCGGCATCACGCCCTATCGAACAGGCGCATTGGATCTGGTATCCGGAAGGTTATCCAGCCGCTTCGGTAGAACCCTCTCAACGCTACTTTCGACATATCTTTCACATTGATTCTGAGAAACAAATTCATTCGGCTCAACTCGAAATTACGGCGGATAATTCATTTCAGGTGTGGATCAACGGAGTGCAGTTTACAAGCGGTTCGAACTTTCATACGATCTACACGATGGAAGTGAAATCCTCCCTGAAGCCTGGTATTAATGTATTGGCTGTTGCAGCCACAAACGCTGGTGACAGCCCGAATCCCGCAGGTTTGATTGCGGCAGTTTATCTTGTTTACAAAGATGGCAGTACGTTGATTGTCCCGACAGACGACCGATGGCAAGCCGCTTCCGAAGTCAAACAAAATTCGTTCTGGTGGGCTTCACCACAGGAGCGATGGAAGAATGCCAAAAAACTTGGACCTTTCGACATGGATCCCTGGAAGTTACAAACCGATGTTGTCGAACCGTGTCCGGAACTATACCCTGACTACGATTCGACAGTACGATTGCTGGCCGAGATAGGGGTAATCCCGGATTTTGAGACTGATGGACCTATCCGGTATACGCATCGTCGTACAGAGGAATGGGATCTCTACTTTGTAGCCAATCGAGAGGCGAAAGCGGTAGAGGCCGTCTGCGCTTTCCGCATTACTGGCCGGCCTCCGCAACTTTGGGATCCTCTGACCGGGGAAATTCACAGTCTGGCAAAGTATACTGAACAGAAGGGGTTCACTACCATTCCCATTCGTTTCGAACCGCACCAAAGCTTCTTTATTATGTTCTCCAAACAATCCTGCGTAGCAAGTTCCAAGCCGCCAGTAAAAACGAGCTTTACGAAATTACACGAGATAAGCCGCATCGAGGGTCCATGGGATGTGTCATTCGATCCCAGCCTAGGCGGACCTAAGCAAGTGAAATTTACCACCCTGGAAGACTGGACCCATAGCCCAGAAAATAAGATCAAATATTATTCGGGAATCGCCACGTATCGAACGACATTCGATCTACCAGAAAGATTCAGGCTTGTCGTTCGGCCGATTCTGCTGGATTTGGGCAAGGTCCATAACATGGCGCGAGTGCGGTTAAATGGACATGATCTGGGTATGGTATGGTGTTCTCCATGGAGGATTGACATTACTGATGCCGTGCAGCAAGAGAAGAATCGCCTGGAAATTGATGTGGCCAACCTATGGATCAATCGTTTGATCGGTGACAAAATCCTGCCGGCCGGGCAACAAGTTGCCTGGACTACATTCAATCCATATCAACAGAATTCACCGCTAACGCCATCCGGATTGATTGGCCCAGTAACACTACAAACGATGAAAGCATATCCCGGGGATTACCTTTGGGAAATTTGCGAAGAACTTAAAAAGCCATGGCCTTCCAATCGTACAATCAACATCGTCTGCCATGGGCATAGTGTTCCTGCGGGATACTTCAAAACACCCGAAGTGGATACATTCCATGCCTATCCGCACTTGCTCCACCGGGGGCTAAAGGAGCGGTTTCCTTATGCTGTGATCAATGTTATTGTCACAGCTATCGGTGGGGAAGACTCTGAAAGCGGTGCGAAACGCTTCGAGCGTGATGTCCTCTCTGTTCAGCCGGATGTGATCCTGATCGACTATGGATTGAATGACCGTCGTATTGGTCTGGCGCAAGCAAAAGTGGCCTGGCAAAAAATGATTTCACTATCGCAGGCGGCGGGTAGCAAGGTTATTCTGCTTACACCCACCCCGGATGTCAGTGCTAATCTGGATGATCCGAACGACTCTCTTAACCTGCATGCAGAACAGATACGGCAATTGGCCCATGAGAACGGCATAGCGTTAGTAGACAGTCTTGTATTATTCAAAGAGTTCATACACTCTGGCAAGCCGTTGAAAACTGTGATGTCACAGAGTAACCATCCAAATCAAAAGGGCCATGAGATCGTGGATACAGAGTTGCTCAAATGGTTTCCATGACTCGGTTCATTATAAAGACAACTGTTGGCTGACCAATGGCATAAATGGCTTTACTATCACGGCTTGCGGGATGCCAAGCAATGGGATATACTCTATCGTATGATTAACGGCTCTTGGCCGTAGAATGCTCTGTATGAGCTATTTCTAGACCTGTCGATCCATTTGGTAAACTAGAGAATGTTGTAAATAGATTGATGCTTAAAAAGATGAGAATTCGAATACTATCGTTATGTGCCGCAGTGGTTGTGCTCGGAGCCTTTCTTTCCGCTGAGGGAGCCAGCAACGTCACGGTATCAAATTTGCGATGTGAATACCTGATCAATCCACAGGGAATCGATGTTCTCAAACCCCGGCTGAGTTGGGTGTTGCAAGCACACGGCGCCGACTCAAAGATGACTCGCGGTGTTCTGCAGTCGGCCTGCCGCATTTTGGTGGCCTCATCACCACAACGACTCGCCCTGGATGAGGGCGACCTTTGGGACAGCGGAAAAGTAATCTCCAGCCGAAATCAGCAC
This sequence comes from Sedimentisphaerales bacterium, assembly GCA_016926155.1. Classification (GTDB taxonomy): domain Bacteria; phylum Planctomycetota; class Phycisphaerae; order Sedimentisphaerales; family Anaerohalosphaeraceae; genus JAFGGE01. The sequence goes on along the minus strand of JAFGPC010000174.1, from coordinate 3,172 downwards.
GTTGAATATAACGGTAGTCTCTTGAAGACCCGTCAGCGTTGCTATTGGAAAATCCGGATATGGGATGGGAATGGAAAGGTATCTGAATGGAGCGCACCGGCACAGTGGACAATGGGATTGCTTGAGCCTGAGGATTGGCAGGCACGTTGGATTACTGTCGAAACAGAGGAAGACAAGCCTTTAAAGGATTGCGTCTGGATTTGGTCGGATCGGGCAGTCCGCGGTGATCCTTCGATCATGCCGCCTGGAAGGCGCTGGTTCCGTCGATGCTTTACGCTGCCGGCTGGCACGGCTGTAGCCCAAGCCACCCTATCTATGACGGCGGATAATTCCTTTACAGCTTATCTGAATGGCCAGCAGGTACTGACGGGGAGTGATTGGCAGATCCTGGTTGAAGCCACGGTTACGAATGAGCTACTCTCGGGGGATAATGTAATCGCCGTTATTGTCACCAACGGAGGTGAAGTACCCAATCCAGCCGGCTTGATCGGGTATTTGACGATCACCTTTAAGGATGGAACGCGACATGTAGTCCCGGTTGATACCCAATGGCGCACATGGAATAAGGAAGAAAAGGGATGGACCGATTTGGCCTTTGATGATTTGTCCTGGTCTGCGGCATTGTCGATCGCCCGTTTTGGTGAGGGACAATGGGGAACAAAAGTGAATGCGCTGCGCAGTTTACCCTTGTTGCGTACCACCTTTCGTATTGACAAACTGGTTCAACGTGCGGAACTGGCCATTTGTGGCCTGGGCTCTTATGAAGGTCGACTGAATGGCCGAAAACTGGATGATACAGTACTGAAACCTGGTTGGACCAACTATCGAAAATCGGTTCTTTATCGTGTACATGATGTGACCGAACGTCTTGTGCCGGGCGAAAATGTGTTAGGTGTGATGCTCGGTAATGGGATGTACAATGTAACGGGTGGCCGTTATACCAAATTTATCGGTTCTTTCGGACCACCCAAACTGATCGTTCAACTCAATATCGACTATGCGGACGGCACCAGTGGCCGGATTATCAGCGACACTCATTGGCGTACTGCGCCCGGGCCGATCACCTTTTCCTGCATTTATGGAGGTGAAGATTATGACGCGCGCCAAGAGCAGTCCGGTTGGGACCAAAGTGGTTTTGATGACTCCGATTGGAAAACCGCTCGGGAATGTGAGGGTCCCGGTGGCTGCTTGACCACCCGTTCGGCCCCTCCCATCAAAGTAATGGAAACTTTTAAGCCGGTGGAGATTACCCAACCTCGTCCAGGGGTATGGGTGTATGACCTGGGCCAGAATTTCTCGGGTTGGCCCAAACTGAGTGTGTCGGGCCTGACCGGCACCACTGTCAAACTGATTACCGGGGAACTGCTGGATAAGAACGGGCTGGTCAGCCAGCGAAGCAGTGGCGGACCGGTCTGGTTCGCTTACACTCTCAAGGGGGACGGTCCGGAAGTCTGGCGGCCACGCTTTTCCTATAGTGGCTTCCGTTATGTACAGGTAGAGAACGGGGTACCGAAGGCTAATCAGGCCGAGGGGCCCGGATTACCCTGTATCCTGCAACTGCAGGGTGAGTTTCTCTATCCTGACACTGCCGTCGTTGGCCAATTTTCGTGTTCCAATACCGATGTAAACCGTGTGCATGCCCTGATCCTGGCGGCCATTAAAAGCAACTTCAAGAGCGTGCTGACCGATTGTCCGCACCGCGAAAAGCTCGGCTGGCTGGAATGCTCCCATCTGCTGGCGGGTTGCTTTATATACAATTTCGATTGTGTCCGGTTCTACGACAAGATTGCCCAAGACATGCGCGAGACCCAGCTTGATAATGGCCTGGTACCGGATATCGCGCCGGAATATGTGGTATTTAACGGTGGCTTCCGCGATTCGCCGGAATGGGGCAGCGCTACAGTATTGTCGCCCTGGTACACCTGGCGGATGTATGGCGACTCACGGATACTCCAGGAACAATATGAAACCATGAAACGGTATGTAGCTTACTTAGGTACGCAGGCCAAGGATCATATCATCGCTTACGGACTAGGGGACTGGTATGACATCGGCCCGCATGGGCCCGGACCATCTCAGCTTACTTCACCGGGCTTGACCGCAACCGGGGTGTACTATCAGGATATTAATACCCTGCGGCAGATCGCAGCCCTCCTGGGACAGGAAGACGATGCACGTTCATATACCCGGCTGGCCGGTGAGGTTAAAAATGCATTTGCCGCCACCTTTTTTAATGCGGACACGAACCAGTATGATCGCAATAGTCAGACGGCCAGCGCCATGCCACTGTTTCTGGATCTCGTGGAGCCTGAGCGGAGGGCCTTGGTGCTGGAGAATCTGGTTGACGACATTCGTGCTCGTGGCAACCGCGTTACCGCCGGTGATGTCGGTTTTCATTATGTGGTTCAAGCCCTGCTGAACGGTAGACGCAGTGATGTGCTATATGACATGCTCTCCCAGTCCGAAGGCCCCGGTTATATGTACCAACTCCGAAAAAATGCCACCAGCCTCACCGAGGCCTGGGATACCAATCCGGCTTCCTCACAGAACCACTGCATGCTGGGCCATATCGAAGAATGGTTTTACAGCGGACTACTCGGTATCCGATCCGACACGCCAGGATTCCGCCAGATCCTTATCCAGCCCCAGTTGGTGGGCGATCTGTCCTGGGCCCGCGGCCACTACGACTGTCCCTACGGCCGTATCGCCTGTGCCTGGCAACGGGATGATGACACACTCACACTCGATCTTACGATACCTCCCAACACCACCGCCACGGTCTTTATTCCCACCCGTGACGCAGAAACCATAACTGAATCTGGACTCCCTATCGTCCAGGCCACCGGAGTTAAGCTTCTACGGAGGCAAAAGAACGACGTTATCTTTATGGTTAGCTCCGGAGTATACCAATTCCAATCGAACCTAAGAGAAGAAAAAGGCAAAACCAGATACCGTTAAGAAAATATTCGCGATGGTTCGAACGGGAACAGCAGATTGTGCTGTCGCAGTATCACATGGCCGCACAATCGGCCGGAAGCTAGGCGCCAGTGGAGAGAGGATTTACAGGCATTTACTACCAGAATGCATAATTCCACGTGAAGGTGCTCTGGTGGTACTTGGTTCATTATGGTTTGTGGTTCGCTGGCCGTAACCGCATCCACTTTTTTGGCGG
>JAFGPC010000173.1 GCA_016926155.1 Sedimentisphaerales bacterium | reverse complement strand
GCCGCAGAGCAATCGAATCCGGTCCTCCAATCCCTGCATCCGGACATTTTCAGCCGCCACGGCAAGGGCCCCATCGCAGATATCGGTGGCCAGCACATGGCAATCGTTGTGGTTTTTCGCAATTGCCACGGCGATACAACCCGAACCAGTACACAGGTCCAGTATATGCTGTGTCCCCGGGCGTCGCCGCAGGAACTCGATAGCTCGTTCGACGAGCATTTCGGTTTCCGGACGGGGGATCAGGCAATGCTTGTTGACAAACATGGGCAGTGAGTAGAACTCAGTCCGTCCGACCAGATAGGCAATCGGTTCCTGATCGGCGGCCCGTTTGACCAGTTCGCGCAGACGGCCCAGTTGGTCCGTATCGACAACACGGTCGAAATTGGTATACAGCTCGATCCGCTGACAATCCAGTATGTGCGACAGGAGAAGCTCAGCGCTGAGCCGGGGAGCGTCAATCCCTTTTTCTTCGAAGTAGGCTTTCATCCAATTAAGCAGCTTCTGCACGGTCCAGGTTTCCACTGGTGGTCATCCTCTTTGTTGTATTCGGGCGTGTTCCTGCTGCAGTTCGGTCGCCAGGGCACGGAAATGAGAGAGGGCGTGATCGAGCAACATCCGATACCCCTGGCAGAAATAGCTTTCGGCCTTGTGTCCTTTACCATGAATGAGCCGATCCTTGGGACAACCGCCACGGCAGATATCCAGGTATCGACAGACCAGGCATTTGTTGGTGATGTCGCGCTTGTTTCGGGAGAATTGTCTTTTGACATCACTGGCGGCAAGCTGGTCGATCGGCGTTTCCATGATATTGCCAAGCCGCCAGGGATTGTCCACGAAGAAGTCGCAACAGAAGGCCTCGCCGGTATGCTCGATGACGATATAGTCGTTGCATTGGGCTCCAAAGGTGCATTCGGTATGGCCCTGTCCAAGCAGGTAGGAGAGGATACTGTCGAAGGTGCGGACGCTGACCTTACGCGGGCCGTTTTCCATCCAGCGGTCGAAAATACGACACAAGAATCGACCATACTGCTCGGGAGTGATACTGAAATCGGCAATCCGGCCGGTCTGTGGATCCTTCTCGACGCACTGTACGAATTGCAGGTATTGGATAGATTGATCCATGAAGAAATCCCATAATTGGTCGGGATGTTCCACATTTCGGTTGTTCAATAGAACGAGGATATTGAATTCCACGTTGTACCTGCGACAGCATTCGATGCCCGCCATAACCCTCTCCCAGGTACCCCGCCCGGCAAAATCCCTGCGGTAATGATCGTGAAACTCCGGCGGACCGTCCAGACTGATACCCACCAGAAACCGGTACTCAGCCAGAAACCGGCCCCAGTCATCGTCGAGAAGTGTTCCGTTGGTCTGCAGGGCATTGGTAACAAGCTGGCCGTCAGCGCCGTACTGCTTCTGCCATTCGACCACGCGCCGGTAAAAGTCCAGGCCCATCAGGCTTGGCTCCCCCCCCTGCCAGGCAAAACTGCTGGAAGGGAAGCGGCATTGCATATAATCGCGAATCATCGTTTCAGCGACCTGATCGCTCATGCGATGTTTGCCCTCGCCAAATAGACAGGTTTTACACGCATAGAAGCAATAGGCACAATGGATATTGCAGTCCGGCCCTGTCGGCTTAATTAACAATGTAAACGGCCGCATTTAAACTCCATAGCACCTTGGAATCGTTTCCATACAAACGAACTGTCTAACAATCTTCGATTGATAGTACTCACTGAGATCCAAACGTTTATCGGTCTCTGTGCACACAGACCATTGTAATCACCATCGAACCAAAAAGCAAATAAAGACAGGCACAAGCAGGAAACTCATCCATTGAAAGAGATTGTCGGTTCGGTTTTTGACTGTCTGAGAATTATTTCTTACGTTTTATCATGGAAACCGTACCGATTGACAAACGGTTATGAGGCAAGGGGAACGAAGATGGCGAAACGAGCGATAACATTGGGTCTGTTAGCAACCTTTTTGACGGCTTGCGGATGCAATCAAACGCAGAGGGAACCGGCCAATTGTGGCTGGACCATGCGCGCCAGGGCACAAGCCGAACTGCAGGACACCCCCGAACCCGATGCCGAGTATTACGTCGAATACGAACGGACCTTCAGGGTCAACGAACTAACGTATTACCGGACTGAACCAGAACCGGGGCAACCTGCGGGAACGGTCTATGCAGTACAGAAAAATCTGGAATCCGATCAAAGCGAACGGATGCAATAAGAAAACCAGGAAAGGTTAAATATACGACCGATGCCATGGGGGATATGTGCATGGGATTTAAACAGAAATTTGCTGAAGTGAAAGAGAGTATTGTCCGGTTCATCGCATGGACAAAAACACCACAGTTTTATATTCCCGCGATGTGTATTGTTGTATCAATTGCTTTGGGAATCGGTGTTTTCTGGTTGCAAGGACAACGCAAGAGCCTGACCGCTGAACTTCAAACGTTTCGTAAGGAAAATGCTCGCCAGACCCGCTCATACCAAGAGCAGCTTGAGCAAGCTCAAATCGAACTGACGGAAGCCAAAAGTCAGTTGGGTTTTCTGACGGCACAGAATGTGAAGATACGTCAACAGGCCAATGCATCGGAAAATCTTCGAGAAGATCTTAAAAAGGCTTACGCCGAACTCAATCGAATCCAGGCTCACTTGAAAGGATTGATCGAAGTTCAGGAAGCCATGCTTCAGAGCGAAGAACAGGACAAGACAGTAGCCCAAGGAGAGCAATAAATCGGAAAATCGATCCGGGACGACGGATGGTGTTTGTTCTTGAGCGGATAGAGAATCGCCCAGCCCTGATGAAAGCGATATTAGCGGACGGGCGCTAAAGAGAGGAAAAACGGCGGAAAATAGTTCCAAAAGGCGGGATGAATGCAGTAATCCAAAACAGTCCGTATGTCGAAATGGGATATGGATAGGTGGATTCATAAAACGAGGCAAAGGGAACCATAATGAATTTTGAACAGCAGATTGCTGAAGCCAAACGCAATATCACACGGTTCAAAAGCTGGAACAAGAGCAAGATGATCATCGGCATCAGCATCGTCGTTGTTGTGGGGCTGGTGTTGTTTACTTCGAATATGTCTCTTCGCGGGCAGCGAAATCGTCTGACCGACGAGCTTGCCGAACTCCAGACCAAGGCCGACGAACAGATCAACTACTTGTCCACACAGTTGAACCGTGCCCAATCCGAATGGGACGAATCCCAGCGGCAAATCAGCATTTTAACCGTGCAAAATAACGAACTCAAGCAGATGGCAACCAAGGCCTCAAGCCTGATGAACGATCTGAACGAGACGTATGCCGAGCTGGACCAGGCCCAGGTGCGGATTAAGAATCTGATCGCCCAGCATGAATCGTTAATGCAATTCCAAAAGCAGGCCGAGTCACTGGCGCAGACGGAGCAGTAAACTCGTTCCCTTTTTCCAGAGTCCCCGACTTGTTAAAGAGACAAGTCGCGCCTTTGCCAGATAATGCCTCCGGCAATGACGGCGATCAGGAGCACCGAGGCCAACACCATCATTTCACTGACCGGCCAGACATGCAGAGCAAAAACTTTACGACCGTTGGTGTAATGAAACAGAGATACAGCATCCAGCCATTTCATCCGCGGCCACCAATCGGTAAGGATCACAAGAAAGTAGTTGATCATAATGTATGCCACAGCCAGCCCGACAGCGGTGCCTCGACGACGAAATGAAGCCCCTGACAGTAGTGAAACGGCCCCCACAGCCCCGGCACATAAACCGCCATTGACCGCCGCCTGGAAAAACCGGAAGAGCGGAACCGGCTCGCCGAAGTCATATACACTGGTGGCTACCACGGTACCCATAAACATCACCAGGACCAGGGCCATCATTCCGACGATCGTGAGAACCGCCGCACAAATGTAGACCTGGCTTTTTGTGACGGAATGGCTCAGGATCAGTTCCATTGTTCCTTTTTGGACCTCTCCGGCAAGCAGTCCGGTCGGAACGGCTACGGCAAACAGCATGTATAGCGTCAGTACAAACGGATGATTATAACCGATTGCGATCAAGGCAGGCAGATTACCAACTTGCAAAGCTTCTCCCCCCAGTGCCGATTTAACAATGGGTGGAAGCAGCTCGATGAAACTCAGAAGGGTTTTGACGTTCTGATTATCATGCACGATTCCGCACACGGCAATCTGCATGAGAAAGATCATCAGTGCAATCAGGCACCATGCGGGTAAAATACTCAGGAACCAGAACCACAGCAGGGAAAAGGGAAACAGAGGACCGTCTTTGGATTTCATCGCTTGTCCTCCTGTTGTGCAGGATTCCGGCTGTAATACTGGATAAAGGCATCTTCAAGAGATGTTTCCGGAGTGGCGATTCGTTCCACGGGAAGCTTCGCGATGCACTTTAAGACCGGATCGACCGAACCCTGATAAGAAATCTGAAGCACACCCGGCTCTTCCTGAATGATACGTATTTCATTGGTCAGTGCAACTGGTATAGAGGGAACCGGGGTATTCTGCTTCAACCAGATTTTCAGACGTTTTTGCCCCTGTTGAACAATTCTGGAAATCGGGGCCAGTTCGACCAATCTGCCCTGACGAAGAATGGCCGCCCGATCGCAAACCGCAGCAACTTCGGCCAGATCATGAGAGGACAACAGCACCGAAGCCCCATCCCGAGCCGCCTGGCAGATTAGTTCCATGACGGTCTGTCGAACAAGAGGATCGAGCCCGATGGTCGGTTCATCCAGAATCAGAAATCGGGGTTTGCGCTGGAAGGCAAGAATAACACCTACTTTCTGTCGGTTTCCTTTGGACAGGTCCCCAACTCGTCGATCCAAATTCAGGTCGAGCTTTTCAGCCAGCTCATTGCATCGTATTTCAGTTTGTTCTGTATTTCCCAATCGTCCCAAAATCTGTAGGGCCCGCCGGGCGGTAAGCTGAGGCCAGATCCGAAAATCGCCGGGTAAATAGCCAATGTGGGAATGTTGCGTGGCCTGTCCCTGTTGGACGGTTTGGCCCATTACAAGACATTGGCCCTGTGTGGGTTTAAGTAAGCCCATGATGCATCGAATGGTGGTTGTCTTACCCGAGCCATTGGGGCCAAGGTATCCGAATACTTCTCCGGGCTCCATGGTAAAGCTGACTTCGTCAACTCCAATTACAGAACCGTACCGTTTTGTAAGAGATTCTACCTGTAGGGGATTCATAGGAATCCATTCTGTTTTTGGCCTATTAAAGATTGAAACAATGTTCCTTATTCTCAGATTCTAACGGGTAAAAATAAAAAAGGCATTCTTTATTTTAGCTCCTCTAATTCACTATCCATCCGCTTTGTAAAAAAATGGATTTCCCCTGATTCTGGAAGAGAAAAGTATAAATTCAGTATTATTACTTCCTGAAATAGGCAATTCCCCAAGTTTCTATGAAAAGAAACGCATGGTATATTTTAAATGTACTCCTCCAGAGTACAGTAAGCGTTCAGGACCAGCCATAATATATATGGCTGGTCCTAACGATTATTAAAAAGTATATGTAGGTGTCGAATACTTAGAGGAAGGTTTTACAAGGGAATTGAATACAAAAGCCGCTCCAGCATAATCTGTATATCTGGAAACACGCCTGTCTCCAATATGCAGTACATTCCTAAGAATTGCGCGGGCGGCTTTATTTTATATATAAAAGAGAAGAAAGACCTCAATTCAGTAGAAAATCTGATTTGATTCAGATTCGCGGAACACAACGAAAACCCATTTCTTTTTCATTCAATGTCTCTTCGTATACTCATTATGGGCTTTCTACTATTTCTCTATAAACTCTAAAGAATTTTAAACTTTTTTCCCAGGCTCAATATACCAATCCTGTCGCTTATAAACGATCCGTTTTCCTTCGTTTTAATCCGGGTGGTTCGCTCAGGCCGCCGGTCTTGCTGGACTTGTGGAAATCGGTGATGATCTGGGCCGCCTGGGCAGGATCATCGGTTATCGTATACACATCCAAATCTTCTGGCGAGATATATTCATACTGCTTGAGCATCACGTTTTCGACCCAATCGAACAGACCTTTCCAATACTCACCGCCCATCAGGATGACGGGGAAGTAGGCCTGTTTAAGCGTCTGGATGAGAACCAGGGATTCGAACAGCTCATCCATCGTCCCGAATCCGCCGGGAAAAACGATAAAACCGTTGGCGTATTTAAGGAACATAACTTTCCGGCAGAAGAAATAGCGAAAATGCAGGGTCAGGTTCTGATACTCGTTGGGAAGTTGTTCCTGAGGAAGTTCGATGTTCAGACCGGCACTGGTGCCGCCGCCTTCGAAGGCGCCTTTGTTGGCCGCTTCCATAATGCCGCCGCCTCCACCGGTAATGACGGCAAATCCGGCCTTGACCACTTCGCCGGCGGTCTGTCGGGCCAGTTCATAATATTTTGTGCCGGGTTCGGTGCGTGCCGATCCGAAGATGGATACAGCCGGGCCGACGATAGAAAGTTCTTCGAAACCTTCGACAAATTCGGCCATGATTCGAAAAATACGCCAGGGTTCTTCTGAAGGCATCTTGTTGTTGGTCGTCATCGTTTTCCTCAATTTACGTCCGGATTCATTTTCATAGTCCTGTTTCATCGACCAAATCTCCACTTGTCCTAAGGTAAAATCACCACAGGTCCGGATTATGGGACGAAGGACAGTATTTGCTGATCGGGCAATGTTCGCAATCGGGTTTTCGTGCTTTGCAAATACGGCGGCCATGCCAGATAATATAGTGACTGAACATGGTCCAGCCGCCCCATTTGCGCTGCGGCACGATCTCCATCAAGTCGAATTCCAGTTTGACCGGATCACTGTTTTCGCTCAGCCCCAGACGCCGGCTGAGCCGGATGACATGGGTGTCGCAGGTAATCCCTGGAATACCATAGGCGTTACCGAGGATACAGTTGGCGGTCTTGCGCCCCACGCCGGGTAACGTCAACAAGTTTTCCATAGAGTCGGGTACTTTTCCGTCAAAATCGTCGATCAGTTTCTTGGCGGCGCCGCGAATGTTTTTGGCCTTGTTACGGAAGAAGCCGGTCGTCTTGATGTCTTCCTGGAGTTCTTCGATATCGACATTGAGATAATCCTGGGGACTGTGATATTTCCGGAACAGGTCTTTGGTGACCATGTTGACTCTCGTGTCTGTACATTGGGCTGAGAGGATCACCGCGACCAGCAAGTTCCACGGCTGATCCCAGTTCAGGGCAATCTTTGCTTCCGGATAGGTGCGTTTGAGTATCGGAATAATTTTTTCGACACGTTGTTTAGCCTGAGGCGTATCGACTTTGATCTTTTTCTTCATGTGTCATTTTCCAGTATTACGGCAATTGAGTTAAGAACGGTCGGAGTTCTTCGGGATTAAAGATTCCGCGGAGCTTGATATAGGTCTTTTCTTCCGAATTGAGGATAACGGTAACAGGGACATTGCCGGCTTCACCAAAGACTGAATTAAGATCCACGGCCGCGGGATAATTTCTCTGGGTTGTATCGGCTTTGATAGCCAGAACATTCTTCTGTTCGAGTAATTTTGCAATATCCGGCTGTTGATAGACTTTTTGATCCACAACTTTGCAATTGTAGCACCAGTCGGCTGTGAACTTGATTAGAACCGGCTGTCCGTTTTCAAGAGACTTATTGAGCAGGTTGCGATCATAGTGATTCCATTGGATGATGGATTCTTGTGGAGCCGGGAGCAGCCAGAAACCTGTCAGGACCGCCAGTATCACAGCGATGCCTCGAACGGTCCATTTTCGAATGGGAGCCGTCGAAAAACCGACCCAACCACCCCACATCCATACGCAAAAGCTGAACGCTACGCCATACAGAAGAACATTAATGAGACGGTCTTTGGTCAATGCGGTCAGAGTGAATTTTACGGCGATCAGAAGCAGCAAAAAGCCGCCGGCCTTTTTAACGATTTCCATCCATGTACCGGGCTTGGGAACAAAATTCAACAGCGAAGGGATCGAAACCAGCAGGGCATAGGGCAGCGCCATACCGATACCCATTAAAACAATCGCAGCGCTGCTGACATAGAGAGGCTGCGTCTGTGCCCAGACCAGCACAGCGCCGAGTAAGGCTCCGCTGCAGGGGGTGCTCAGGATGCCGGCAAAAAAGCCCATCCCAATCGAGCCGGCAAAACCGGAGCCGGCATCCTGCCTGCTTGTTACAGAAGACGGAAGGGCAATCGTAATCACATCCAGAAACACCAAAGCGAAAAAGACGATCAGCAGAAACAAGACGATCACTGCCATGGGACTTCGGAATAAACTGTTCAGATCAATCACGGCGCCGGTAGTCAGATTGATAATCCCGGCCAGAACGGCAAAGGCGACAAAGAATAAGAGTATCCCCCCGCAAAACGAAAATCCCAGGGCGACTCGTCGGGGGCCGGATTCTTTGGCCTGTGAGACCAGCCGCATAATAATCAGAGGAATAACCGGAAGAACACAGGGCATGATGTTGATCGAAAGACCTGCCAGAACAGCCAATGCGAAATAAAAAAGAATGCTTCGATCCACCTGGTCCTGAGCGGACGTACTTTCGTTCCATTGTGACAAGGTACTGCTCAAATCTTCGCTGCTGACCTGTGTCGTGGGATCAGTACTTGATGTGCTCTGCTCCGATATTGTTTTATCCTGAGATATTATATTGTCGTCTTTGTTGCTGATCGCTTCTATGACCTGTCCGGCTTCGAGGTCTACGTTGACCTGGATTTTTTTGGTAAACGGAGGCAGGCAGATTTCGCTCGTGCAGGCGATACCCTGGATTGTCACTTTGACATCAAAAGATTTTGAGGCGGCTGATTGGATCGGCAACAGGACTGTAAAATTACCCACGTAGACTTCGATGTTTTTTTCGGCCGCCTTGTCGTAGAATGTGGACCATTGAGGAAAGACGGTCTTTTCAAAGGTGACACCATCGGCCTCAGCGCCGACCTGGAGATGGAGGTCGGGAGCGGGAGCCGTCTCCGAACGGGCATAATAGTGCAAATCTTCCGTACCCTGAAATCGGACGACCAGAGCGGGCTGCCCCTGATATTCGGAGAGGGCAATCGTAGCTGAAGACCGTTGATCGGCATATTCCAATAAGGTCAGAGATTGAGACAGACAAACAGATACCCAAAGACATGGCAGTATTGCTGCAAATATAAGTTTTTGCATGAATTGGCTCTCCAAAAGCAATCCGGTTTTCCCTGATGTCTACGTTCGATATCCGCTTAGGTTCTGTCTCCCTTGTTCCCCTTTAAAGAATCCGTAGTCTAGGTCAAGAACCCACTGCTTGCAATGTTTAATCGGGAACCTTTTGGTTAATCCATTCAGCATCAGCAGGGTACAAGGGCGGTTGTTTGGATGTAAATTCCCTTCCAATATTTATCGTTTGATGGTGACCACTCCTGCAGACAGAGCGGGTAATGTAAAGTGCATACTTCCGTTTTCAATACGAACCGTGACTGGTTCGGCGCGTACGACGCCCGGTCTTTCCAGTGTGTTGCGAGCCTGCAGAGAGCCGGGGGCTACCAACCGGCATCCGGCAAGAACGGGAGTATGGCCGTCTGCCAGCTTAAGCATCACTTCGGCATGTGAAGGTTTAGGATTGACACACTTGACATACAGAGTCCGTCCATCCTGTGACTTTGTAGCTATGATATTCAGGTCATCTGTATCCCCCTCGATAAGAATTCGATAGGGGGCATAGTGTTGACGCCACAGTTGCATCACCACATAATTCGGGGCCGGGAACCATGACGATTGGTCAAAGTTGATAAAAGCGTTGTCCCATGCACTGGCCGAGACATGACGCAAAAAGAGGGCCGGACCACCAATCTCAAAGACATCGCCGCAACGCTCAAAGGCATTAAGCACACCGCCGGCGTAGAGTCCGGTGCGCCAATCCGTACTCTGAGCATTCCATTCGGAACAGTAGATTTTCAGCTTCGGATTTTTTGATGCGGCAATAACCTCGCCGGTCCGTTGGATGAATCGCTCGTAGTTATAAGGCCCTTCAGCGAACCGATCGGGATTTTCATAGTGATGGATGCTCAGGTAATCAATTAACTCGGCACAGTCTTCTATCACTTGTTGATTCCAACGGAGATCGAATCCTCCGCTGCCGCAGGCGGCTAGCTTGATTGACGGATCGGCATGACGCATAGCCGGTGCGAACTTCTTGACCGCAGCGATATAATTTTCCACGCCCATTCCCCATGTCTCATTGTCAATTTCCCAATACCTGACGTTGAAGGGTTCGGGATGACCGTTGGCAGTACGGACCTTGCCCCATTTTGAGTCGGCCGGTCCGTTACAGTATTCGATCCAGTCGAGGGCATCCTGAAGAAAATCATAGGTATCGGCGTCAAGGTTCCATTGCGGAGTGCCGATATTAACCACGATCAGCGGTTCGGCGCCGACCTTGCGGCATAATTCGATGAACTCATCGGTCCCGAGGCTGTTGATATCCAGATCGTCCCATAACTCACGGCGTGTGACACGACGGGCATGCTGGGGGCCGATTCCATCCTTCCAGCGGTATGGTGACGCAAAACAGCCGCCCGGCCAGCGAATAATCGGCGGTTCGATGTGAGCCACGGCCCGGAGAAGATCCGGTCGAAAGCCGCCTTCCGCCTTCCAGGACTGCGGCATGATGCTGACCTGATCGATCACGATATCGGTTTTGCCGTCAACAATAATCTGGAGTGTGGCATTCGACTCCGAAAGTTCCGGTTCAAGTTCGAATTTTCGTTCTTCCCATTCCCGGCCTGGGGCATCCAGCTTCTGCTCGACGATAATGTCGTTTTCGTTAACCAGACGAATAATCAGTCCATTAGGGGCAGAGCCGCGAGTCCAGAACGATCCAACGTATGTCTCTCCTGCCTGGAGATGGAAATTGGTTTGAGACAGCCCTGTCGAGCCGCTGTCACTTTTCATGCGAATGCTGCAATTGCTGTTAAATGGATTGTGCTGATCAACCTCTGCAGTTCCTGATCCAAACAGGTCCCAGTGCTTTACTTCGAAGGATTGTTTTAACACGGAGGGAAGGCCTTGGAATAAAACCGATCTGTCCAGAGAGGTGACCTTGAGATTACGGAATTTTGCCTGTGTGGCCCATGTACCGACACCGACTCTGCCTTTGAGATGTGGAGAGCGGGTATCGGTGTAATCGAGTACCTGCTTATCATCGAGCCATATCTGGATACGGTTTCCTTCACAGCGTACTTTGATCCGATACCATTTTCCCGTGTCGATTCTTTCGCGCACTGACGGACCGACCGTCCGCCTGCCCTGGCCCTGGCCTTTCTCCAACTGGTGCCGCTCATTATTCCAGCCCCCGAGATTGTACCAGTAATGTGCCCGTGGACTTGTCTCACGGAAAAGGATCAGAAATCCTTCACTGCCGCCGGTCTTCATCGCCTCGAGGGTGAATTCATAATCCGTCCAGGCAGGATCGCCGAAAAGAAACCGCTGATCCGTGCCCATCCCGGCTTGAACAATTTCATCTCCTTCAATCTTCCACTGGCCGGCGGTATTTTCTTCAAAGCTGCGATTCCAGACCAGTTCCCCCCAAAGTCCCCCGTTGGCCGAATGATAAATATGTTCAAAAAAGTGTCCGTATACCTTTTCGTCGATGCGATTCAGTACCCGTTCAGGATCGATTACATACGAAACCGTAAGAGGGCTACTTTCCTGAGCCAGGGAGATCTTTCCCAGAGACAGGACGGATAAGAGTGTAATCATTGAAATGAGTGGAATCCGGATCATTTTGTGTATTCTTGCCTTCATCGAACATTACCTTTCCTGAATAATAGCTGTTGAATACCTGTTAACCGAATCTTTCACGACGGGTTCATAAACAATTCTATACAAAACGAGCTACATGATAGCATAGATTATAGTTCGATTTCAACATTCCTGATCGCATCATGGTATATTTCACGGATTGAATTTGCCCCTCACAGATGATCAAAACCGGTTTGATTTGTCTCCATAAAGAATTCTTTATGGATTATCAAACTTCAGGTCAATTTTATCAAACGGATCAGGAAATCCGGATTTACAATCCAGTATGGTGATGGTATTAAGGAATTCAGACCGGCTATTTTATGAAATTATCGGGCGGTTTTTACGAAAGTAAGGAAAGGGAGTATAGCCGGAAAACCGTTTTGCCGAACTAAACAGTATATCCTGTTGAGAATAGTAAGAACAGATTGCGAGTCCTATGAAAACAATCGAACGTCAAAAACTGGCCGCGGCACTGTTTCGACGCTATGAGGGCAATCCTATCCTCACGAATCGTCACTGGCCTTATCCGATTAATTCCGTTTTCAATCCCGCCGCGATCCGAGTTGATGGAGAGGTGCTTCTATTAAACCGGGTGGAAGACCTGCGAGGCTTTTCTCATCTGACCATAGCCCGAAGTAAGGATGGTTTGACTGATTGGCGGATTGATCCGGAGCCGACGATGATGCCGGATCATACAACCAAGGAAGAAAAATGGGGTCTGGAAGATCCGCGGATCGTCTGGCTGGAAGAACAGAAGCAATTTGCCATTACCTATGTTTCCTTCAGCGAGGGGGGACCGATTGTTTCTTTGGCAATCACCCGGAACTTCAAGACCTTTGCCCGTCTGGGAGGAATGCTTCCTCCGGAAGATAAGGATGCCTGTCTGTTGCCACGTCGATTCAACGGCCGTTTTGCCCTGATTCATCGGCCCATCGTACGAGGAGAAGCGCATATCTGGTTAAGCTTGTCGCCCGACCTCAAGCATTGGGGAGACCACCGGGTTCTGCTGCGGACTCGTCATGCGTATTGGGATGGAGTTCGTGTGGGACTGGCCTGTCAACCAATCGATATTCCGGAAGGCTGGTTGATTCTCTACCACGGCGTTCGGGGCACGGCAGCCGGACAGATTTACCGGATCGGGATGGCTTTGCTTGATAAAAATGATCCCTGGCGCGTGACGCGTCGTGGAGAAGAGTGGGTGTTAGGGCCCAGGGAGATTTATGAGCGAATCGGGGACGTCAGTGACGTTACATTTGTTACCGGCGGCGTAGTTATGCCCGAGACGAATTCTTTATATGTCTATTATGGAGCCGCCGACGATAAAGTAGCCGTAGCGATTGCCGAGATGGACAAGGTCCGGGAGTATATTATGGCCTGCCCTGAGGTGTTTGACTAGGCTGTCGTTGTGCTTCGGATCTGCGACGGGGCAGATCACGAGCAGGCTCGGCAGATGTGGGCTTAATAGGGTTCGAACTGTTTACAGCAGGCAGGCCGAGATGCTTTTCGATTCTTGTGATCTGACGGGTCAGGGTGTCCAGCTTGCAGTCCATAGAGTCCAGTTTTTCTACAAGCTGTCGTGTATCAATAGCCATACTGCTTAGATTGCTCTGTACCAGAGACAGATATTGATCGGATAATCGTTTATAAGAATCCATCATCCGCATGGTTTCTGTCTGATAGGGCCCCAGAGTAATTTCCGGACGAATTTCATACGTTTCGGCGGCCGAGCCGCTGAAAAATCCCAGCCAGGCGATCCATCCGAAGACTGCCCCACTGAGAATCCCCATTTTAACAAGCTGTTTTCGATGCAGCATGGTTCGTTTCCTTCCTGTTTTTTATATATTGCCATCCATTCCTGTCAATCTTATCGGGAAAAGTATGGCCTGACTGTGTCGATAAATCCCGCAAAACACACAATCCCTCCCCCGGAGAGAAGGCCAATTGTTGCAAAATCTTATCCTGTGTGATACAGATTATCGGGCTAGATCCTTTTATCGGGATCTGGGCATAGGCCAGTCTGGAACCTGTTTCGCGAGTCGGCTATGGCAGTACGATTTGTTCTGGGAAGAAGCGGCAGCGGCAAGACTCGATATTGCATCGATTCGATAGTCCATGCGCTAACCGAAGGCAGAGATGGCTCACTGGTTTTTCTTGTGCCGGAACAGGCAACCTATCAGGCGGAACGGTCTATTTTAACAGCGGGAACAGTGCGGGCATATAGCCATTTACATGTCTTATCATTTGATCGGTTGCGATTTCTTCTTCTTGGCGATCATCCGGGCCAGACCGAAGTGAGCAAGGCCGGTCGTCAGATGGTTCTTGCGCGATTACTTCGGGAATATAGAGACCGGCTGGAAATCTACCGATGGGAGGCTGACAAACCCGGTCTGGCGGCGGAACTGGCTCGGATTATCGGAGAATTATACGATTACGGAAAAACATCGGACGATGTGGCACATCTCTGCTCTGTGTTGTACTCTCAGAGGACAGCGGCAACGACTCGAGCCAAATTTCATGACCTGCAAATTTTACTTGAAGCCTATCAGAAATATTTCAGTTATCCGCAGCAGACCTTGCTCAATCCCGATAGTGGTTTGACGGATGCGGCAAGGCAGATTTCCAGGGCCGGCTTTTTATGCAATGCGCGTCTGTGGGTAGATGGTTTCTCCGGTTTTACCGGACAGGAGATGGATATTCTGGCTGAATTGTTGATTGTTGCCGCGGAAACAAGCGTTGCCCTTTGTGTGGATCCGCGGGCATTTGACCTTTCCATGACAGATCCAGAGCAGGTAGATCCGACGGGTTTGTTTGCCGCCAACGAACGAACGTATTGTCAAATCAGTGACATTCTTCATAAACGCAAGATATCTGTGGAGCCGCCGATTCTTTTTTGCGAAGGTAAACGTTTTTCTGACACTCCCGCCCTGGCGCATCTGGAGCAGAATCTTTTCGCATCCGCTTCAGGACGGACGACTTTGCCAAGCTGTAATTCGGCGATTGAACTCATCAAGGCTTTTCATCCCCGAAACGAGACGCGATTTGTGGCCGAGAGGATTTCCTGTCTTGTTCGTGGCGGTCTGCGTTATCGTGATATTGCCGTGATCGTTTCGAACATGGATGGATACCGACACTATATACGGGCCGAATTCGAGGATGCGGCCATTCCCTATTTTATCGACCGCCCCCAGCCGCTTACTGAGCATCCCTTAATCGAGTTGATCGAGATGACATGGCAAGCCGTGGAGCATCATTTTCTCACTAGCGACGTGCTGGCCTTTTTAAAAACCGGCTTGGGCCCTCTTTCCGCCGAGGAAACCAACGAACTGGAAAATTACTGCCTGGCATATGGTGTAAATCAGGAGGATTGGACACAGGAGACAGCCTGGGAATTTTCCGGAACGGAGGAAGTGTTCGATTCGGTGTGGATGGATCGGCTGCGGCGAAAGGCGATGAAGCCGCTTCTCATGCTGGCCGAAAACCTGATGTCAACAGAAAAAGTGACTGGGGAACAGTTCATTGGAACACTGTGGAATTTTCTTTATTCATTATCCATATCCAACACATTGGCCCGATGGTGCACAGGCGATCCTGTCTCCGGTCGGAGTCATCAGCAGGTGTATGACAAACTGGTTGATTTGTGCGAGGAATACGCGGCTATTTTTTCAGACGATCTTCTGGCTCCCCAAGAACATATTCTTCTTCTCAAGCAGGGCATGGGACGCTTAACACTGAAATTGATCCCCCCGACACTGGATCAGGTTTTGGTCAGCTCGATCGAACGCAGTCGGCATCCGGATTTGAAAGTGGTCTTTCTTCTGGGGACGACACAGAAGCATTTTCCTGTTCCTGTGTCAATGGATCATATTTTAACCGATCAGGACCGGGCCTTGGCAGAACAGGGTGAATTTGTCCTTTCAGATCGATTAAGCCATCTGCTCGCCCATCGTCAATATCTGACCTATATTGCCTGCAGCCGCCCTTCGGAAAAATTGATCCTTACCTGGCCTTCGGCTGATGCTTCCGGGGGGGCAGTGGTGGCTTCGCCGTATGTACAGCATTTTTGTTCCCTCTTTACTGACTTGTCTGTCCAGTCAGTAAATCCGGACACTTCGGACTTCAAAGAGATCCCTTCTTCAAACCGTCTTGCCGAATCCTTCTGCTTACATCTGGGCTCTGACCGCCAGGGTGATTCACAAGAGCATAAAGAATTAATAGGTGTGCTGTCAAGCCTGAAAAAAACCTCTCAGCCAAACCTATCCGGCATGGTGGATTTTGTTCGTTCGGCAATAGCCTATCAGAACACCGCCAAATTGGACAAGGTCCTGGCCGAGCGAGCCTTTGGTGATCCGTTTGTCTGTACCATAAGCCGTCTGAGTAGCTTTGCCGCCTGCCCCTATCAGCATTTCACCCGGTATATCCTGGGCCTTACACCACGGACCGTGATGAAGCTGGAACCGATTGACCTGGGTACATTCTATCATCAGGTACTGGATGGTCTGTTTCGTTATTTGTCGGCACAGGGAAAGGATATCACTTCAGCGTCCGGACCGGAGCTTGACAAGTTGATTTCTCAGGTTGCCTCTACATTGATAGAGGAAGACAGCAATCTATCGGCCTTGATACGTCGATCAACACATTACGCCTTTCTCCTGCGATCGGCGCAGGAAGTCCTTTTCGATTGTGTCCGTGAACTGGCCCAGATGAGCCGTGCGGGCGCCTTTGGTCAGGTTGCCTCGGAGCTTCGATTCGGACCGGGCGAGTCGGAGTTGCCGTTCTCGCTTTCTGATAATGCGATCCGTGTGCTTCTTAAGGGACGTATTGACCGGGTGGACATGGCCCAAACAGCGACAGGTCAGGCCGCTGTTGTGTTTGATTATAAGCGAAGCAAACGAAGCTTTTCATGGAGCCAGTTCTTTCATGGGCTGGATCTGCAATTGGTCTCCTATCTTTTAGCGATAGCAGACAGCACTATTGACGGGCATAAGGCGGACGTTCCGGCAGGGGCCTTTTATGTGCCCATCGAGGCGCCAATGGAAGTACGAAAAGTTGGTTCTTTTGGACAAGCCGACATCCACACCCGCAAGGCCAGGGGCATCCTCGACGGGCAATGGGCGAAGTTGCTGGATTCAGGAGTCGAAAAGGGATGGAGCCGATACTACAATTTTGCCATGAAGCAGGATGAGGGGGCGTATGGGCATTTTTCAACCAGCGGGGCTTTGCGGACCGAACAATTCGAACGCCTGTTGACCTTTACTCGTTCCAAAATCCTGGCATTGGCCTGGCGGATGCATGAGGGAACCATCTGCATTACACCCTATCGTCTCGGTGGGCAGTCCCCATGCAGTCGGTGCGATTATGCCGCCGTGTGCAAGTTTGACTGGCAAATCAACGACTACAATCCTTTGCCATCGATGGACAAGCGAGCGGTACTGAAGGAAATCGGAGACGACAATGGGTAAGAGGAGAATCGATTGGACGCCTTCTCAGAGACAGGCCATCGATACAATGGGCCGGGATGTGCTCGTGACCGCTTCGGCCGGTACGGGCAAAACCGCCGTCCTGACCGAACGGGTTGTGCAGCTTTTAGCGGATCGGCACAATCCGACGGATGTATCCCAAATCCTGGTCTTGACCTTTACGGAAGCGGCCGCGGAGGAAATGAAGTCGCGGATCGCCTCCCGCCTGCGAGAGGAATATCATACTCGATACGATCCGCAGTTATACCGACAGCTTCTGGAACTCGATACGGCCCAGATCAGCACGATTCATTCGTTTTGCATGAGGACCATACAGGATCACTTTTATGAACTGGAAATGGACCCGGTCTTCGGAATTCTGGAAAGCGATCAGCAGCGACTGCTGAAAAGTCAGATTCTCGATGAAGTGGTCGAACAGGCCTGGAACGATCCGGGCATGAACACAAACCTGGCGCATCTGTTAGCGGGACGAAACCGGCAAGCGGCTCAATCCCTGCTGGAACAGGTCATTGGGATCAGTACCTTTCTTGATGGCATGGTCAGTCGTGAAGACTGGTTGAAACGTGCCTGTCTGATGAGCGACCTGACCGGTACGGCACAAACCCGGATTACACAGGCTCGGCAGAAATTCCTTGCCGAGCAGTTGCGTCGGTGTCGTGCCCGCTGCCTTCATACATGCATCCTAGATCAGCGGTTGGCCAATGGGCACTGGAGCAGTCAGATCGCCCAGGAGTATCTAGAATCTATAGATACATGGATGCGGTTACTTCAGAAAGGACAATGGCAACAATGCATAGAAAAGGTGGCGTCTTTCAAACCACCGAATTTCAAAAACAAACCCAAAGACATGGAACCTTTGGTTGCCGACCGGATCAAGGACCCGGTCAAGAAGGCTAAGGAAAGGCTTCACTCTTTGGGAGAATCGGCCTTATATCATCCGGACTATGAACGGCTCGTGGCGCCGAATGTAGCACGAGATACCCGCACAGTTATCGAACTGACCAAGCGATTCGATGTACAGTACGCAAAGGCCAGGCAAAGATTACACTGTCTGGATTTCGCGGATCTTGAGCATTACCTGCTTCGTCTGCTGCAGGATCGATCCGAGGTGGCAAAGGAGCTTCGGTCGCGATTCTCCCACATTTTTATCGATGAGTACCAGGATATCAACACCGTCCAACAGACGATTCTTGACAGCATTCGTCGGACCGACAATCTCTTCGTTGTGGGCGATGTCAAGCAGAGCATTTATGCCTTCCGCCAGAGCCGGCCTCAGATTCTTTTGGATCAATTGGACGCGGCAACAGCATCCGGCAGACAGCGTGTGGATCTGCAGCATAACTTTCGTTCCCGGCCGGAAATTCTTCGGTTCGTGAATACCTTGTTTGAAAGGATCATGACGCGTGAATCGGCAGCGACTGATTATGATGAAAGTGCCCGGCTTGTCAGCGGTCTGGAGTATAAATCCCTCCATGCCTGCGGAACAGGGCGAGCCGTTGAAATGGTTGTAATGAATGAAGAGCCGGCGGAAGATAGGCCGGATACGGATTCCGAGCAGGACGATTCTGATTTTACCGAGATCATTAATGCATCGCAGCGCCAGGCGGCCTTCATCGCCCGCCGGATTCGAGAAATGGTTGGAGCCGAAACTGGAAAAGCCGAGTTTCAGATTCTTGACAAGGAAACCTGCCAATACCGCGATCTTCGCTATGGCGACATTGTGATCCTGATGCGGTCGTTGTCAGGCCGGGTGCGGGAGTATGTTGAAATGCTGCGTCTGGCGGGTATTCCCGTCAGCAGCCAGACGTCGGCGGGATATTTTGCCGCTACGGAAATCGCCGACATGATCGCTTTACTGAAAGTGCTGGATAATCCGCAGTGTGATATCGAACTGGCGGCAGTCCTGCGCAGCGCCTTTGTTGGCTTTACAGACAATGAACTGGCTCACATCCGGCTGGATTCGATAGATACTCACGATCCTGCTATTCCCTTCCATCGCTGTGTTTTTCAATATGCTCAAAAAGGGCAGAATCCGTCTCTGAAAGAGAAGTTGACCGATGCCCTGACTCGATTGAGTCAATGGCGACAGGATGCACAGCGGGGCAACCTGGCCGATGTGATCTGGCACATCCTCCGTTCCACCGGTTATCTGGCTTTTGTCGGGGCACTTCCCAACGGCCGACAGCGACGGGCCAATCTACTGATGCTCCATGATCGGGCCGTTCAATTTGAAAATTTCATGGATGGGGGACAGGGACGATCACTGCGGCGGTTTGTCGAATTCATCGAGCAGTTGCTCGATCAGCAACAGGACTGGGCCCCGGCACAAGCCGACTCCATCGAGGACGCCGTGCGGATTATGAGCGTGCATAAAAGCAAAGGCCTGGAATTTCCTGTTGTCTTTCTGGCCGAGTTGAATCGCAAATTCAATCGGGAAAGTGTGACCGGGGACTGCATCTTTGATGAGGACCACACACTGGGTTTGCAGGTCATCACACCCGACCGTCATGGTAAAATCCGCAGCATGATGCATGAACTGATCGCCGAAAAGCAATGGAGCCAGGCACTGGCAGAGGAGATGCGAATTCTTTATGTGGCGATGACACGAGCCAGAGAACGGCTGGTTCTTTGCGCCTCGCGAAAACGAACAGATTGCCAGACGATCCTGGAACACTGCACGGCACTGGGAACCGAACCGTTGCCCGGCTGGCTTCTCGGCGATGTGGCCTGTCCGCTCGATTGGGTGTTATATAGCCTGGGTAACCAGAAGACGCTGCAGGATTTATTTGAGATAAACAATCAGGATATCTTGGAAAAAGAACCTCTTTTCGATGCCCGGCTGATTGATCGAGACCAGTTAAACGCGATGACTGTAGAGATATTGGAGGCCAAACGAAAACGGTCGAATAATTCGTTTGAAGAGACGATCAAACCTTCACCGCAAGTCAAGAAACTCGCCGCCGATATTGTCCATCAACTGGAGTGGGTGTATCCTCACCGGATCGCCACCGAAGTCCAGGCCAAGTATTCCGTCAGTGAGTTGACACACCGTGACGACGAATTCGCCCCTGTGGATTTACCCGGTGCGTTCCAACGAATACCCGCCGTTTGTACGGTGACGACAGATCCTGTTTCGACCCGTCAACAGCGTCAACAGATCGGTTCGGCCAGTCATTTGGTGATCGAATTGCTCGATCTGACAAAATCCGTTACACGCATAACTATCGAAGATACGCTGGTAAAGCTGATCGATCAGAAGCGCGTTGCTTCTCCCATCGCCGCAATGATTGATCGGGAGGCAATTCTGGAATTCTTCCAGGCCGAACCGGGACGACTGGCCGTGGGAGAAAACAACCGCGTCCACCGTGAATGGCCGTTCACGCTTGGACTGGGTGCCGATCAGGTGAATCCGGAGGTCAGCGG
The DNA here is from genome assembly GCA_016926155.1 of Sedimentisphaerales bacterium. Taxonomy (GTDB): domain Bacteria; phylum Planctomycetota; class Phycisphaerae; order Sedimentisphaerales; family Anaerohalosphaeraceae; genus JAFGGE01. The sequence continues at coordinate 14,385 of JAFGPC010000173.1, read as the reverse complement.
TGACATTGTCATAGTGCAGGGTATTGTTGATATGATTGTGGAAACCGCGGAGGGATTGATTGTCATCGATTTCAAAACCGATCATGTCCGGGGCGATGAGGTTAACGAGCGAGTGAAACAGTATAAAGCCCAGGTCGATTATTATTGTCTGGCGGCTTCTCTGGTCCTACGAAAACCCATCTCGGCGGCCTATTTGCATTTTCTATTTCCTCGGACTACAGTACAAATGCAATAAGGCACTGTTTTGCTTGATAATAAGGAATTCTTCTTTTAATTGCCGGACATCCAGAAGCGTGCAATTTGTGCCAGATCGTCGATGTCCACAGCACCATCGCCGGTGATGTCGGCAAACAAGGGAGGTGTTTCCTTGAGCCAATCGGCAGCCAATACAGCCAGATCACCCAATCCAACCGGAATGACTGCATCCAGATTGGCGGCATTATACTCGCTCGTCGGACCAAGAATCGTGACCTGACGGGATTCCGTCTCAGCCAGGCTGAAGGCAGAGGTAAATCCGCCTTTGAACCGGGCCTGATCTCCGACCGGACCAACCGCATGTACCTGCAATGTTGTTTGGATTGACTGATTTGCTTTGAGATCGCCGCAGGATTTGGGATAAGGATCGGACGAGTACAACGGTCCCGCGCCCGCTACTATGGGCAGGTCACCCTCGTAATAGGTTTTTTCCCCGAGAAATGCACGGATCATGATATTGCCGCAAAAGGCAGGATCCCAATCACAAAAATCATCCAGGTTAAACCAGCCAAAGAGATCCAGATAACCCCAGGTTCGTCCACGTCGTGTACTATTCATATCGAAACCGACCTGATTATTCCGCGAGGTGGCAACCTGTCGCCAGCCGACATAGAAATCGCCACTAGTAATTTCCACATTTTCGTCGGATACATCCACATCAAACCATTGGATCTCATGCGCCGAGGGCGTAACCGGATCGACAATCCGGGGCGGAGTCAAATCGGAGCCGGGCGCTTGGCCTGATCCGTTGTCGTCCCAGATATGCAGCTCAAATGGATAGGTCGTCTTGTCCCAGATGTAAAACCGTACTGCTCGCAGATGGGCGGGATAATCATTGGGTGTGATCCGCACGGCGATAAAGCCGCTGCTGTCGCCGATATCGCCAAAATCCTCGGAAGAACCATCGTCATAAATCATCTGCACCGGTTCATTCAATCGCAGGATCGCCTTGACATCCGGACATTCGGCGTCCAAACACGTTGTTCGCATCGTTACATCGAAGCTAGATCCCTTGGGAACCTGTAACGGACCGGTAGGGTTGAGAATCTCTGCAGAGAGTCGACCCCAGGGAATGTCCCAGGTGATGTCTTTTTGCATCGTATATCCGTCATTATCCTGCGCCATGGCCTGCAACAGCCATTGACCGGATTCATTGATTTCCAGATTGGTTTCAACCATGAAATACTGCCCATCGTATGCCAGATCCTGGTCTACGAACAATGTATCATCCGGTACATTCCACAAGGATAGATGAACCATTGGTACCTGCTGCGGATCGCGGGCATCGACTCGAATCGCCTCAAGTGTGTCCCCATAGGCCAGGTTCGTACAGGACTGCCACTGGGAATTGATGCTGCATTCGACACTGTTAACAACGGGTCGATTTGGATCTCCCATTGTGACGACGATTTCATCGGATACCGAACCACCCAGTGAACTTTGCGCTCGAACACGAATCCGATAGGTTCCCTGCTCATGTCCCAGTACGCCCCATTGCACCTGGGCGGCACTGACCTCGCTTGTAAGCAGAACATCCAATTGGGGAGGATTGATCGATCCGGAAGCACTCAGGCCAAACAGGGCATCCTCCTGGTCTTCGGTGATCAGAAAGGCCACCCGCCGTTCCAGACTCTGCAGGGCGTCTTCCACCGCCGGTTTAACGTTAATCTTCTTGATACCGGACTGATCTGCGGTGAAGGTCTTGATAGGATTGATCAGGCTCGAATAATCGGCATCAGAAGCATGAAAGATAGAGTAAGCACCGGTCTCGGCATCATACGTATTGTCGACGAGATTGACCCGCGCAACGGCCTTTTCTGCAGGTGTATTGACATGCAGATTCAACGTTGCCGAGTCAATACTCGCACTTGTCGGCAATGCGGATAGGTCGAATTGCACATAGTATCGATGGATCAGGTCGTTGTCCGGATCGATCTGGTACTTGACAATAACCTCGAGGGTATTGAAGCTGAGCCAGTCGAATTCTCCAACCCCATCGCTGCGAATCTTGATGGAGTTTGTGCCGCCCGGCTGGAAATCGGCCAGTACGGCCGGATCGGTGGAGATAAACCAGCAGTCAGGCGGGGGAGGATCGCCCCCCCCACCGGAAATCGGTGTGCATTCATCGATCAGATGGTACTCGTTTCCATTCGGATCAGAGGTAAAAATAAGCCACCGACTCGGTGGATCGTCAAATTGCAGGACCACATAATTTTCCAGTCGGATACGAACCTCTTCGATAATCCCTTCAGGCAAATCGAATGAATACACTTTCTCGGCATCCTGGGCTACAGCGCCGATTCCATCTTCCGGTTCCAGATCGCCGGTATTGTATTCGGCGGCGATGGTCGATCCGACTCCGACGATTTCAGGGGCATCCACTTTAGAATACGCATCTTCAGAAACATCCTTTGTAACAATGACATCATAGATAAGCGGCTGCATCGGATCGCCCGGTTGAGTCGGCTCTCCGTCTCCCGGTTGCGTACCTGGGGGGGCTTTTTGTGAGATTACCAATAAAGGAGGAGTATCGCCGGCGGCAGCGGCCAGGACAAATTGCTGATCGTTATTTCGTTCGCGGATGGCAAAGGCAATCCGGTCCTGACCGGCTTCCAATGCTTCTATGACCGAAGCCATTAGATTGATACTGACCATGCCTGTCTGTTCTGCGCCGAAGGTTTTCAGCGGATTGAGCAGCGATGTATATGCGGGTCTATCCACATTATGAATGGTTTCGGCTGCCATCGCCATCGTCAAGGTATTGTCCGCAAGATGAAGTTCGGCGGTACTGCCGGCAGCGCCCTGGGCTACTGTCAGATTCAGGCGGGCCGCTGTGATCTCATTATTTGGATCGATCCCGCTCAAGTCAAACTGCACATAGTAATTGTGTACCCAGTCATTGTCCGGATCCACTTCATACTCGACGATGACATACAGATTGTTAAAGGTCAGCCAGTCATTGGTATCCACCCCGAATGAGGTCAGATTCAGATAGTTCGTCCCGCTGGGATTCAATGCCGCCAGAACATCAGGATCTTCCGTAATGAACCAACTGTCCGGAGGCGGAGGCTCACCGCCACCGCCGCTGATCGGAATATCTTCCCCGATCAGCCCCAGACTATTTCCTATCGAGTCGCTCAACTCCACTCGCCAGCCTGCAGGAGGCGGGAAGTCAAACTGTAAAACGAAGAAATGCTCCATCTGCACCATCAGCCTGCGCGGCACACCGGGCGGGATGGTAAATTCATAGATCTTTTGAGCATCCTCACCATTCGCTCCGATACCATCTTCCGGTTCCAGATCGTCACTTTTGTATTCCAATGCCAATGTGGAACCAATCGTTGCTGTTTCCATCGCTCCTATAGCAGTATAAGTGTTTTCGCTGATGTCCTTGATGGTTTCCACATCAAACAGAACCGGTGCTTGTGTATCGATAGTAATTCCGCTCAATGCACCCACCTCTACGGGATTGGTATCGAGTGTAGACAATACCGTTTGTTCCGAGAGGGCGGTAAAATCGCTGCAATCCTGCCCCGGGCAGAATTCCGCGGTAACATCGATCTGACCGCATCCTTCGCCCCCGTGACAATCCACACCCGCAATCAGATCGAAGGTTTGTTCCTGAACCAGCGGCTGTCCAATGGCAGGGCTTGAAATACCCACTGTTAGTTCCCCGCCCGCCGCCGGGAGGTTATCCATCGCCCTTTCCAGATTGATCCGCCCCCAGCCAAAAACATTATCCCATCCTGTTGCCCCAAAATCATCGGCAGTGGATTGTAGAAGTTCCTTAACCTGAATGGGTGTCAAAGAAGGATTGGCCTCCAGGATCAGCGCCGCCGCCGCGGCAACATGCGGAGCGGCCATGGAAGTTCCCACTGCACGGATATAGCGACCTCCTTCCACCGTAAACCAGTCATCGTAACATTGTTCAGCCAGAAAGTACATGCACAGCCACGGATCTTCGGCAACAAGCGTACTGAAAGGCGCAGTGATTTCCGGATAGTGCTCTCCACCAAGCTGGTCTCCACCCGGAGCCACAAGATCCAGTTCCTTGCCCCCATCGGAATAGGAAGCAATGTTATCCAGCTTATCGACAGAGCCTACAGCAATGGCCTTGGAAGCACATGCCGGTGAAACAATCTCATTCGGGTTGCCGTCGTTGCCCGAGGCACAGACGACAATCGCTCCTGCATCGACGGCTTCATTGACTGCCTGGGCCATTTCAGTGCCGTCGCAAGTATCAGTATACAATCCTTCGCCTAAACTCAAATTGATCACATCGGCGCCTTCCTCCACACACCATTGGATTCCCAGCGCCACATCTGAGGCATAGCCGTCTCCATTGGCGCCCAGCACACGAGCCCCCATCAGAGCCACATCATAGCTGATACCTCGATAAGTCAAGCCCTGTGAAGCAATGATCCCGGCCACGTGAGTGCCATGCCCGTTATCATCCATGGCATCCTCATCCCCCTCGAAAAAGTCATACTGTTTAACGACTTTGTTGAGCAGGTCGGGGTGACTCCAGTCGATACCCGTATCCACAACACAGACATTCACGCCCTGACCGGTAATCGCATTGGCCCAGGCATAGTCGGCCTTAATCTGATACGCACTGTCGGCGATCAGGGCATGGACCTTACGATCAACCTTGACGCTTTTGAAACCTGGCAATTCCCGTAGCCGCTCCAGCCGGGTAGGATCCATCTCTACGACGATCCGGTTCTTCCACCGACCGTAATTATGGATAATCCGCCCGCCAATCTGTTTGGCCTTTTGTTCCAGTGCTCGACTTCGCTGCTGTCGTACTGGTCGAGCAGATCGCTTTACCTGTTGAGGGGAGTCTTCCAATTCCACTATAAAACGCCGGGGCGGCTCCCATTTCCGGTTTTTTTGCTGCGGTAAGGGACGATTCGAAGGATCGCTATCAGGGATCGTAATATCAGAAGGGGCATCACCCTTCATCCATGCGTCCACTAGAGACCGGTGGAAGAGACCTCGATAGATAATCTGACCCTGTGAGTTAATAAACACACACGTCGGCACGCGGTCAATGGCGTATTTCGTGCTGACAAGACCGTCTGGATCGGGCAAAACTTCAAATGTCATGGAGGTTCCAAAAAAGAAATCGAGCACCTCCGGAGAGGATTGGCCTACTGCGATAAAGTAGATATTCAAGTGGCAGTATTGTTCCCAACTCCGGGCTAATGTCGGCAGTATGGCGTTGCAGTGCCTGCAGTCGGTCCTTCCAAACAGCAGTACAACCTCAGATCCAAGAAGCGAAGACAGTCGAACCGAATTGCCGTTAAGGTCTTCCAAGGTAAAATCGGGCGCTGATGGAGTCGTGTCTTGTGCGCAAACGAGGCTGCACAGAAAGCTCATCAGAACCACTGATAATAACATCGGAAGAAATTTCCGATCTCGGACTCTTTGCCTGTTTAGCGTCATGCTGCCCCCGAACAGCGTATTTACCCTGTAATCTTCGATATTATTATACCTTTTTTAGACCGTTTTAGCAAGCAGGTCCTCTATATATGGCGTCTTCTTACCTGTAAGTCCGGTCCGATGCAGTGTTTATATGTATCGGCAGAAATCGGCAACCTCCTGAGAATCCCGGAGATCAAATACGGTATTTTCCCGGCCCTGGCTGCTTAAACCCGGCATTTTTCTTAACTTGCTCTTACACCAAGCCGATATTCGCATAGAAACCGAACTAGGCTAAGGAGAGTTGATATGGCTATTCAGAATTGGTCGGATACTATACTTCTGGTAAATCTCGCGCCGGAACCCGAGATGGGCGAGGAACTCCAGAACGTGATAGAGACCGTGAAGACAGAGGGCGATAAAGATGTCGTCGTCGATTTTGCAGAGGTCGATATAGTGACCTCCTCCAGCATCGCCAAACTGCTCAAGTTGCGAAAGGCCATGGTCGATTGCGATCATCGTATGGTGTTGTGCAGTGTTTCTCCCAAGACGCGGAACATCTTTGCCGTGACCGGTCTGGACAGTGTATTCGAATTTGTGGAAGATCAATTCCTGGCTCTGGCCGGGCTGCAAATGGTGACCGAGTAGCCGGCCATACGAAGAATCCGGCACATCCGTATCGGGAAGATCAATTTGTGGCTTGACATGGCCGCAAGGGTGATGTATTCTACATTGTTTTGATTTGCAAGCGCGCTGCGAAGGTCGTATCGGTGGCGACTTCCGCAATTCGCTTGCCGGCAGGATACAGGATCGACATTATGGATCAGCAGACCTTGCAGGAGGTCGAGCAGCGGATTGGTTACCATTTCCGCAATCCAAGCCTGTTGTGTGAAGCCTTGTCTCATTCCAGTCAGGCCGACACCCGTCTGGCCAGCAACGAACGAATGGAGTTTTTGGGTGATGCCGTTTTGGCCTTGTTTGTTTGCTCAACTCTGTTTAACAAGTTCCCGGACTACCTGGAAGGGGACCTGACCAAAATCAAGAGTATGCTCGTGTCGCGAAAGACCTGTGCCAAATTGAGCAATAAGCTTGGGCTCAGGGAGTATGTACAGGTGGGCAAGGGAATGGCTCAAACGCGGGCCATGTCCGGCTCGATTGCCGCCGGAACACTGGAAGCAGTGATTGCGGCGGTATATCTGGATGGAGGGATCGAGGCGGCTCATGAGTTCATCCTGCGTCTCTGGTCGGACCTGATCGACAAGGCCGACGCGAATCAGCATCAGGAGAACTTCAAGTCCATTCTTCAACAATACGCTCAGCAGCAGTTTAACCTGACACCTATGTATGAATTGCTGGACGAAAAAGGGCCGGATCATAATAAATGTTTTGAAATTGGAGTCGTAATCGACCATCGACATTTTCCAAGCGCTTGGGGTATGACCAAAAAAGATGCCGAACAAAAAGCGGCTCGATATGCCCTGATCGAGTTGGGGCAAATGGAGCCGGACGAAGACGACTGAACCATGATGGATGGAAATCCATTTGTTCGAATGGTACAGTAAGACGGAGGGGAAAACCATGAGACAAAAACACCTTGTCTGTATGGCACTGCTTGTTTTTTATGCCGTGCCGGATTCACTGTGTCGTCTGAAAGCTGCGGCATCATCTTCCATGCCGCCCGGTTACAGTATCCCCATACTTGACCTGGTCGGTCAGACTCATCGTCAGATCATTGTCGACAAAGAGCCCGGCCAATACCTCGGACACCCGACGACGGTCCTCTTGGAAGACGGCAAGACGATGATCTGCGTCTATCCCAAAGGGCATGGTCGCGGCGCCGTCGTCATGAAACGCAGCATCGATGGAGGGCGTACCTGGTCGGAGCGGTTGCCTGTGCCAACTAGTTGGGCAACGAGCAAAGAGACTCCGACCATACATCGTGTGATCGACAAGCAGGGGAAAAAAAGGCTTGTCCTGTTTTCCGGCTTGTATCCGATCCGGATGTCCGTTTCCGAAGATGACGGCAAAACATGGTCTCAGTTACAACCGATTGGAGATTTCGGCGGTGTCGTTACGATGGCTTCGGTGGAGCGATTGGCCAACGGGGATTATATGGCCCTGTTTCATGATGATGGACGTTTCCTCAAAAACGAAGGCAAACGTGTTCGGTTCATTGTTTATAAAACGACCAGTAAAGATGGCGGTCTGACATGGTCCGAGCCGGAGCCGATTCTCTCTCATTCAAAGGCCCATCTTTGCGAGCCGGGCCTGGTGCGAAGCCCCGACGGTAAACGCATGGTGATGCTTCTTCGTGAGAACAGCCGTGCATTCAACTCATTCGTTTCGTTCAGTGATGATGAAGGCCGGACATGGTCCGATCCCCGCGAACTGCCCGCCAGCCTGACCGGAGACCGACATGTCGCAAAGTATGCACCGGATGGACGACTCTTTATCACGTTTCGCGACACAACCCGCCAAAGCCCAACCCAAGGCGACTGGGTCGGCTGGGTGGGAACATGGGACGATATTGTCAACGGCCGGGAAGGACAGTACCGCGTCCGTCTGATGGATAACCATCATCAATGGGACTGTGCCTATCCGGGGCTGGAACTGCTGCCCGACGGAACATTTGTTACAACCACATACGGCCATTGGACACAGGGAGAGCCTCCCTATATTGTCAGTGTACGATTCAAGATCGAAGAACTGGATATTCTTGCGGGGAAGCCTTTTACCACCCCCGTTTATACCAGCGGCCGGGACGGGTATCATACCTATCGTATTCCTTCTATGATCACAACGGCCAATGGAACTTTGCTGGCCTTCTGTGAGGGACGCAAAGGGAGTCGAAGCGACAGCGGCAATATCGATCTCCTGGTCAAACACTCCGGTGACGGGGGGATTATCTGGTCCGATCAGAAGATCGTATGGGATGATCAGGGCAATACTTGCGGAAATCCCTGCCCGGTAATCGATTCGGAAACCGGTACAATCCATCTGCTGATGACCTGGAACCTGGGTGCCGATCGCGAACCGCAGATCATCCAGCAGACCAGCAGGGACACCCGCCGTGTCTTTGTTTCGCAATCCACGGACGACGGTCTCAACTGGACAACACCACAGGAGATTACCGCCACGACCAAGAAACCGGAGTGGACCTGGTACGCTACAGGTCCGGGCATTGGAATCCAGCTTGTGCATGGACCACGTAAAGGCAGACTGATCATTCCCTGCGATCACATTGAAGCCGAGTCAAACAAATATTATTCGCACATCATCTATTCCGATGATCACGGCAAAACATGGGCATTGGGCGGACGTACACTCACCGATCAAGTCAATGAATGCCAAATCGCCGAATTGACCGACGGTACGCTGATGCTCAACATGCGAAACTACTACCGGGGACCGAAATCCCGTGCTGTTTCCACTAGTACCGATGGTGGTCTGACCTGGTCGAAGATTACATACGATGAGCAGTTGCCGGAGCCTCGTTGCCAGGCAAGCCTGATATCTTATCAGCCTAAGGAGCAGGATCCGCTGATCCTTCTGTTTTCCAATCCGGCCCATAAAGATCAGCGGATCAACATGACCGTTCGGGCCAGCCTGGATGAGGGTAAAACATGGCCTATTGCACAGACCTTATATCCCAGTTCCGCAGCGTATTCGTGCCTTGCCTGCCTGCCCGGCGGCGATATTGCATGTTTCTATGAAGCGGGCAGGGAAAATCCGTATGAAACGATTGTCTTCCATCGCTTTACAATGGACTGGCTTAAAGGACGATAACAGGGATTCATAAACAATGGGACAAGGCATGTCTTCCACGGCAATTTATCCGATCGGCAATCCTCCATGCGATCTTGCCGAGTGTCCTCTCTGGAATGCTCAAGAGCAGAAACTGTACTGGACTGACATCCCCAAGCGGACGCTGTGGAAGTACGATCCGCAGACACGACACTCACAGATTGAGTGGCAGGGAGACCGGATCGTCGGAGGCTTTGCCTTTACGCGGAACAATAACATCGTCTTCTGTACGGATCGGGATGTGGTCTTGCTGCACCGCGATGCAAACCGGCAGCAGATGGAAATCCTATTCGAGATTTCCCTCGCCGAGGATGAGAGATTCAACGATATTATCACCGATCCTGACGGGCGGATCTTTGCCGGAACCCTCACCGGCCGCCGCACAAATGGTGTTCTCTGGCGGCTTGAACAGGACAAAGAACCTGTCGCCGTCCTGCATAATCTGCGGACCTCCAATGGGATGGCCTTCTCGCCGGAAGGCCGATATTTCTATCATACGGATTCCCGTCCGCGAACCATTACGCGATATGACTATGATCGCGATTCAGGACAGATCGCCAATCCTCAATTGTTCTATGAAGGCAGCCCCGAAGACGGCAGTCCGGATGGGATCACCATGGATGCCGATGGCTATGTATGGGTGGCGTGCTATCGCGGCGGCAAGGTATTGCGCCTGAATCCGGCAGGAAAGAGTGAGCGAGAGATTCGGATGCCTACGGCTAATATCTCCAGTCTCACATTCGGCGGCCCTGATCTGACCGATCTGTACGTAACCAGCGCCAAAGCCGACAACTCCGATCCCAGCGACCTCGGCGGCCAGATCTTTCAGATTCCCGTGTCCATCCATGGCCGCCCTGAATACCTTGCCGTTCTCTAATGATATGGACTCCTCCTTCAGACTCTTTTAGCTTTCCCCTACGCACTTTGCACGTATTTTTTCCATAACCATGTTATGCAGCCGGAAGGTTTCCTCTTCATCGTCACAATCCAATGAGACCAGAAGCGTCTGGTCCGGGATGAAGACCGTTTCAATCCGAACCAGAATATCCTTATCCGTGCGGAATTCCATATAGCTGCGTTCACAAGTTATCTTCTCATTGTCTCCGGTCCCGGTTTTCCATCGGCGGGAACCGGCTTTATAACTCGGATCGCTTTTCGTATTGTCTTCATTGTCAATCCAATGTGCCATTTCCCGATGTACATCGACCAGGGCAATAGAGACTTGTTCTGCAAAGGCCGGATCTACGCTGAGCACTTCGCTCCCATGAGACACGACGGGCGGATCGGAACTGCATCCCGCCATAAAGAGCAACACACCCACGATGCATGAAGAAATTACCTTCATTTTCGATACCTCCCCGCAACAACAGCATTTGACTATTTGATAGACGTCATTGCCTGGTCAATATTACAGCAATGGCAGAATTTTAAATGAATTCAGTTCCTTCATCTTGGATAAAAGACTGGTGGGCTTATAGCAGGGCATGATAAGGTTAAGGTTAGAAGGCTTGCTGTGGCAACCCACCCAGTCAAAATGTTTCCCAAAGTTAGCCAGAAAGTCGTTTAAATGCGATGGGCACTTGAACGATTTTCGAAAAAACTTCTCCATTTCCCAAGTATCTTGCCATCCGTTCGATTTGGTGTATGTTTTAATATCCGCCCGCGATACGGGACTATATACACAGGGACGGGAAGCCCCGTTTGAGGGGAGAAACATGAAGGGGAGAATTAAAGCGGGCGGTTTTTCTTCATTTCGTGGGTGATACCAAGCATTTTCTCCCCTCCGAAGCGGCCGGTGCGTCGGTATTTCCCCGGTCGCTTTTTAGACTTATTCCCCCATTGGATTGCGGAGATACTGAGAAATAATTTGAGTATCCCCCCAATGATAGTAATCGGGAGAAAAGTAAAAAGACTGGTGGGTTGTTTGGCGGTAGAGATTTTACGCTTTGCAGCGGGGTTGCCATAGAGACCCAACCAGTCTTAAAGATCTTAAAGGTACTTAGAGTATCGGCAAGGAGAGCAAGGAACTAAAAAAATATTTTAAATAGGTATTATTACTGGAATGCGTTCAGTATTTTCCCTTTATTGTTTTGAGGGTAATTCTTGGGAAGCAACTGTATTCACCCCTTGCATCGACGGAGCCGATTCAGGTTAAGGAGTGGGACAAGTCGCAGACTAATTCAGGGTGTGTTTCTCCACTCCTTCATGCGTGATTTTGATCGGTTTGATAAAACCTTTCTCGTCGAAGTACATACGGTCAATACAGGTAACACGGTGGTTGGGATTGGTTTCCGAGAGAGGACGACGGTGATACACGGCATACCAGATATCGGCCTGCGGATCATGAATGACCGAGTGATGGCCCGCACCGGTTGCAATCTGGGGATCTTGCTGGAGAACCTTGCCGATGCGTTTAAACGGTCCCAAGGGCGAATCGGCAATGGCATAAGCGACCGAATAATGGGGGCCGCCCCAGCCGCCTTCGGACCACATGAAATAGTATCGCCCATCCTTGCGGAACATCACGGGACCCTCGACATAGCCTTTGGGAGTAATTTCTTTGAAAATAGAGTCATCGTCGAAAGGAAGAAAGCCGGTGAAATCCTCCCTGAGCCGGGCGATATTGCAGTGGGACCACCCACCGTAGATCATGTAATACTGTCCATCTTTATCCAGAAAAACAAACTGGTCGATCGGCTGGGCTCCGTTATGAATCTTACCGATCAAAGGCTTGCCCAGGAGGTCTTTAAACGGCCCATCGGGCCGGTCTGCAACAGCTACGCCTATGCCGCCAATTTCACCTTCGTGTACGTCATTTGCCCCGAAAAACAAGTAGAACTTGCCGTCTTTTTGCACAATTGCCGGGGCCCACAAGGCCCGACGAATCCATGGCACAATTGTATTATCCAGTATCCGTTCATGTTTGGTCCACTGTACCAGATCCGGGGAAGAAAAGGCGTCCAGATGGAGCTGTTTATCATAAGGAGCGGAATAGGTGGGAAAAATCCAGTACTCATTGTCAATGATGATGCCTTCGGGATCGGCGTACCATCCGTCAAAGACAGGATTGCCTGCGTGAACAGAAACAACGAAAAGCATGGAACACAGGATTGTCATAAAGATAGTTTTCATTATCCATAGCTCCTAGAAACATATTTTTGTCTTGTTTAAATTATGACTACGGAAAGACGAAGAGACTTGTAAGTCTTCATTGAAAAGGCCATCTTAACTGGGCGGTACAGGACTTGAACCTGTGGCCTCATGCATGTCGAGCATGCGCTCTAGCCAACTGAGCTAACCGCCCCGGAACTGCGTATTATCCGTAACCGACAGTAAAAAAGCAACCCTCTATCGTGCAAAAATTCACATCCGACCTATTTCTCGGGAGCTTTTTCTTTGATTTCGTCCTTTTTTTCTGTTTTTTTCTTAGCGGTCTGTTTAGTGCGGGCCTTCTTGAATTCGGCCAGTCGTTCGGCCATTTCCTTGTGCATCTGCTCATTGTTTTTGACCAGCTTTACCGCCTGGGTTTGCACCTTGATTGCACGGGCGATTTTGCCGTTTTTAAACAATGCCAGTCCAAATGTATCGAGAACCGCCGCGTTTTTCCCCTCCGTCAGTTTATTCGCCTTGGCTGCCGCCTTCAATGCCGTCGCCAGATCCTGCTTATCCCCTTCCACTTCCGTCAAAATCCGCCAGGCAAAGGTATTGAGCATCTGATCCGAACCGTTGACAATCAACTGCCGGGCCAGTTTGACGGCCTTTTCAGCGCCATCGTCCTGTCCGATCGCCTCGAAATATTCCTTAAACGCCTTGACGCTCTTTTCATATTTTTCCCGCTCCAGGGCCTTCTTTTTGGCATACTCCTGAACATCAAAGGTTCCTTCCACGACCTGGGCCAGTACCGCATCCAGATCGGCCATGGGATGCCCCACCCACGCAATGTTTCCCTGCTTGTCTACAATAAACGCTGTCGGAATGCCTCCCTGTTTATAGGCTTGCATATACTTGGGTGTCGTCTTCTTCTCGGGATCTATGGCAACAACATACGCCATCTCGTCCCCTTTTTCCTCGACGAAAGGCTTGACCTTGTCGGCGGTTTCGTTGCTGATCCCGATTACGGTTACGCCGCTTTCCTTGAACTTTTTCTGGACCTCGGTCAGGTGCGGAATGCTCGTCCGGCAGGGGGGACACCAGGTCGCCCAGAACTCCACGACAAACACCTTGTCTTTCTTCAATTCCACCGGTCCCCCTTTAATCCATTGCAGGCCTTCCAGCTTACCGGCGGGATCGCCGATTTTGGCCTCCGGCTTGTCCTGCGCCAGAGTCGAGGAAACGAGAATACACAGCACGAGGGAGAGAATTCGAATCTTCACGGTCAATCCTTTCAAACAAAGCCCCTATGAATGCCATTCACTGTTCGAAACCCAACTTACCATATTGCCCGCCGTTTCGCAACCCGCATCCTGTGGTCATTCTCCGATCTGTCTGTCCTTAGCAATTGACAAAACAGGATTTATCGCGATACTGAGCGGGGCAGAATTGACACTTTTCCAGGAAAGGACGGATTGCCATGTATTTGCTCGGATTCGATGCCGGAACCAGTTCGGTTAAGGCGACATTGATGGATGCGGACAGTCAGGCGGTGGTTGCCTCGGCGACCTGCCCCAAGAAGGAAATGCCGATCATCGCCCCTCAGCCCGGCTGGGCCGAACAGCGTCCGGAAGATTGGTGGGCCAATGTCAAGGATGCCACCACCGAGGTTCTTGCCGCTGCTCATATCGATCCGGGCCAGATCAAGGCCATCGGGATCACCTACCAGATGCATGGTCTGGTCTGTGTCGATAAGGACAAAAACGTCCTGCGTCCGTCGATCATCTGGTGCGACAGCCGGGCGGTCGAGGT
>JAFGPC010000172.1 GCA_016926155.1 Sedimentisphaerales bacterium | reverse complement strand
GGAGTCGGATAAAAACGCCAGCGCCTCGATTAAACATTGACGAACATGATTGAGATTACCCACATGGCCCCAATGGATTTTGTCGGGCTGCCGCTCTATCTCGTACTTGAAGAAATCCAACAAATTGGCAAGGTCCTCATTCGCATCTTCATACGCCGTCAGTACATCCTCTTTCTCCGGTTCGGCCGGCTTTTGTTCAACCGGTTCCTCGACACTTTCGGTATTCACCGGGATTGTGACGATTTGGCCATCCTGCTCACACAGCCAGGCAAAGGCAACTCCCTCTTCGAGCATCTTGTCGACCTTGTCGCGATGCATAATACAGCTTTGCCCTTTGTAGCGAACAGCCACGCCGTTCGGTATGCTTTTGGCCTTGTCTACAATGAATTTTACCTGAATTTCTGCCATGGTTTACCCCCCAACAAACTTCTATTTACCATGATGGTCTTGTACCAGATTGCCCGAATCTATACAAGTTATAATAGCTCTATATTTACTGTATTCAGTCTTTTTTCTCACGGGAACCGCAGTATGGTCAGGTTGTACCGTTGCCAGGACTCGAATCCATCGCGAATGGCCCATAATTCAAAGCACAGCTGCGTATTCAACGGATCGGTCGGCCCTAAACCGCAGTCGGCCCGCTCATTGACCTCGGTGTATGTATAGGACGTTGACGTCAAACCCGTCTCAGTTCGCACCAGGATGTTATCTTCGTCATAAATGCGCAGAGTATATGTAGTCCCCGTCTCCGGCCCGATATTGCTCTCGCTATGCTCGACCAGGTAGGCCGTCTGCTGGGTTCGATCCCGATGCGCCCAACTGATCGTGGGCTGGCCGGTAAACGAGGCCGGATAGCTCTGGTCATTGATCCGAAATCGCCCCGGCGGATACGGCCGAACCTGACGAGCATCGAAGGCATCGGCATTATCAATGGGCGCAGAACCTTCCTCCAACTGCCCTTTTCCCGTTCGAGGCAGGACCTCGGCCCCGGGCGTCTCGCTGGTGGCATATTCCCGATCCACTAAAAGATGCTCAGACTCGATAAACCAAATTCGCTCTCCGCTGCTGTGTGCCGCCGGGACCGTATCAAGGACACCGCGGGCGATGGTGACCTGGTTCAATGCTGTATCGACGGACTTGACCGCTACAATCTCCTCGCCAATCAGGGCATAGGTATTGACATCGACGGCATCCAGATCCACTGCGCCCGATAGGGCAATCGTGGCGTCGACGGCATTCTGCGGTAATACTGCTGATAAAGTTCCTGTCGCCGTCCAGTCCCCTCGTCCGCGCGAGGTAAACTCGGCGCTTGCGCTGTCGCGAACCAATAGCTCATAATCCAATGAATCACCCGATGGGCGCATGGCGGCCACCATCAAGAATCCCGCATCGCCATCGAGTGATTCGGTCAGGCTCTCGCCCAGGACCTGCCGCGCGATCGTCCAGTACGGCGCCTCCATTGTTTCCCGTCATCAGAAGTGGCACAGGTTGATGGATTTTATTAAGAGAGTACCTCAAGCTGGTTCCGGCATGCCGGAACCAGCTTGAAATCGACGGTTTTTGGCTCCATAATCCGGGTCTATGGCCCGGGAAAGGAGTTCCAAATGAGTCAGCCAAAAGACGTAGTCAAACAGATCAAAAAGGCCACACGCAGGAAGTTCTCCGCCGAAGAGAAGATCCGGATCGTACTGGAAGGTCTGCGTGCCGAGATCCCCATCTCCGAGTTATGCCGGCGGGAAGGTATAGCTGCTGCTGTCTACTACAAGTGGTCCAAGGCCTTCCTGGAATCGGGCAAGAACGGTCTTACCAGGGCGGTCCTGCGTGACGCCACCTCCGATGAGGTCAAGAAGCTCAAGGCCGAGAACGAAGACCTCAAAAAGGCGGTTGCAGAGCTGATGCTGGACAACATGCGATATAAAAAAAGCCTTGGCATGTAAACGGAGGAGGTATCAGCGAATGGATAAGTATCAGAAGATGGAGATCATACGCATGATAGAATCATCCCAGCTTAGTGCATCCGAGGCACTGGAACGGTTCGATCTGCCCAGGACGACATACTATCGCTGGAAGCGTAAGCTGCGTACGATGGGTCTTAACGGCCTGCAGGACAACAAGCCCAGAAGGGTAAGAACATGGAACCAGTTACTGCCTCAGCAGACAGATACCATACTGGAAGTTGTCTACAGCTGTCCTGACTGGGCAAGTCGCCAGATCAGCCTGTATATCACTGATAACGCGGGTTTCAGCGTATCGGAGTCCACGGTATACAGGAGACTCAAGGAGCGTGGATTGATCCCTGAACCGAGGACAAAGACCTTCCCTGCCGGCAAGGAGTATCGTATCAAGACCACAGGTATCAATCAACTATGGCAGATGGATGCTACGTACCTGAAGGTCGATCGCTGGGGCTGGTTCTATCTGATCAGTGTCCTGGATGATTACAGCCGTAAGATCCTTGCCTGGCAGATGAAGACATCCATGACAGCCGAAGACTTCGGTGATGTTGTCGAGGTAGCGTGTGAGTTCACCGGGATGCATGACGTTGCGATCGATGACCGGACGAAGTTGTTGACAGACAATGGTTCGGCATTGATCAGCAAAGACTTCGGTGACTACCTGGAAGCGAAAGGACTGGGACATATCTTCGCCTCTCCGTATCACCCGCAGACCAACGGTAAGATCGAACGTTTTCACCGCTCGGCCAAGGAGAAGATCCTGCTGCATGTGTGGGACTCCCCGGACCTGCTGGAAGCCGAGATCCGAAGATTCGTCAAATGGTATAACTGCCACAGATACCATGAGGGCATCGGCAATGTCACTCCGGATGATGTGTACTTTGGCAGACGGAAAACGATTCAGCAGAAACGTGCTGAGTTGAAGGAAAAAACGCTGCTTGAAAGAAAAGAATACAACAGTAAAATAATGGAAACCGGAGCCGAGATCGTCACCTCTTGAACCGATTATTTTGTGTCATTTTAGCTGAAGACGTACAAATATCGCTACAAAAATATGCTTCAATAAACTCATCGGATCGAAACGACTCTTCGAAGGAACCCCCTTCATGCCCGCCTTGGAAAATTACGACAGGAATTTGTGGGATCGGAAAAAATGTTATCTTATCTGACATGAAGTCGCTTTCGTGACATCTACAAAAAACCCGGAAACCATCTGGATCATTATCATAAGTAACAATAACAGGTCGATCATGACTGAGTGTTTTAAGTAGCAATCGTAGGGACGTGTGGAGATTACCATGGCCATTATAATTTGCGATTACCACGCCTATTTCTTCTAAATCAACGAATTGATAAAGAAGTTCCGGAAATGCAATCTCCTCCGATTCTCCCTCAACAAAGAGAAAAATGCACTGTTCTTTTTTGGCTCTTTCCATCATGGCTTCAAAGTGCAGATCCTGAAGTGCTTGATCTCTTGCACATTCATCAAATGACATGCTCATATCGACTTGCCCCAAAGTATTTTTGCATACGATATTCTTAAAAAATTCACCTATCGAAATGAGGTATTTTTACAACTGATATCCTTATAATCAGTATCGTCCTAATGAGAGTGGAACTTAATCGAGTGCCAGATCCTTCCGATATCTCATCTTCACTATGCATATGTCAACAAAGCTGCTTTAATAAGCCTTCAACTTATTCATTGCATTTTTCAGTCAAGACTGAGAATTGCATTATTGGCCCCCTTAGATATTAAGAGGTTTCTTGTCTTGTAATCATGGTCTGTACTTCCAAAGATGATCGTTATATCTTCAAGTAATTGGGTCGATAACGACAAAGTACAACTTAAAGGAAAGGAGCCTCTATGGAGTTGGCAATACTTGAGATTATTTCCACCATAGTTATCGGAACGATAATTTACATTTTGATAAGGTTAGCATTCAGCAGAAGGGAGCCCATACAAAATATGGAAACACAAACCGAAGTTTCTTTGAACACTAAAAAAGCAGGCGTTAATATTCTGATAAAAATGATGCTCAATACACTAACCTGCGTGCTTGTAATTTCTGCCTCCGCATTTGCCTATTATCTCATATGTCCTAAATATCATTTCATAGACAGGCCGGACAAAACATACCTGATGCCTATGCGATGTAATCGTATAACTGGAGAAATTGAAATGTTATTTGGCACAGAATGGACTTCTATACAAGAAGTAAATGGTAAAATACTCAAACAGGCAAGATCGGAAGCACAATAATCCTATATTCGCTTTGGACGTTTATCAAAAAAGCGATTTAATATTCAAAACCATCCTTCATAGTTTACAACTGACGATCATACCCTAAAACTATTACGAGTTGTTCCATCTCCGCTGGATGCAGGCAAAATTGATGAGCCCTTTCATAACGTTCGACTTTCTTTTTGTACCAGCTCATTTTGCGAGCTAAGGTGCGTTCGGATAGGCCTGCCGCGATTCGAAGTCGTCGCAGCTCCTTACCGTGCATACACAATTCATTGCAGGGAAAGATATGTGCTTCCATCCGTGATATCCCTCAAAACATCAAGTGGAAAATACCGAGCGGACGACGTCGATACCGCCCGCCCGTTATCCAAAAACACACTTACTCGGCTATGGTTTTTGCCTCGGCGATAATCCGGTTCTTGCGAGCTGAATCGACCACGCCCCCCACGGCGGTCCCGATCCCGGCCAGTGCAATCAACGACGACAACACGGCCGGCCAGGTGACGGTACCTCCCGATGCGGCTGTGACGGCCACGCCAGAAGCCAGCTCCAGGAATCCCTGGCGAAACTGCTCGATCCTGGTAAACTTCTG
>JAFGPC010000018.1 GCA_016926155.1 Sedimentisphaerales bacterium | reverse complement strand
GGAACATTAATCGAAGAATTGTGGACTTTGGGAGATTCACCTCGAAAGGTAAAAGACCTCTATGGTATCGGCGAGGAAATGATATAAGCACGTCTGATAAGAATAAAAAACAATATCCAGCGAACCAAAGGGGGGATTATATATGTTTTTTCCGCCGTCTCGTTAATACAAATGCACCCATCCCCAGAAGCAGAAACGAGGAAGGTTCGGGGGTTGGATTCAAAAGGTAGGCTCGTTCTTGCCCATTGAAGATACCCATTCCGACAATCTGGCCATAATCATTAATGTCATAGGCAGAAACAAGTGTCCATCCCGTGAGTGGATCAATCAATGTATTCAGATCGACAGCCCCATTTATTTCATCCCAGATAAATGCTATTTCAGGTAAATAATATTGATCGTATATTTGACCATAATATCCAACAACCTGGTCGGATTCATTGATCGCCACAGCACTACTGAAATAATCCTCGAATGCATCCAACTCTATGAGACCATTAGTCTCATCCCAGATAAATGTGCGGAGGTCATAATTTGTTCGAAGACTCAGATTTGTTCCAACAACTCTGCCTTGGTTATTTATATCATAAGCAAATGACTCAGCCAAATTTGTACTGCCCGCCAAAAAAGGTCTCATAATGGTCATATCACCATTAATATCCCATAATATCCCACTAAATTCTGAGCTTGTGTGATTCAAATGCTCAACGTCGATCCGACTAAATCCTGCAATTCTACCTTCTTCATTAATGGCATATGCCCCGCTTTGCATATACGTGAAATGGTCCAATGCCGTATACTGGCCATTTTCATAGATAAATGGATATGTATCACCACCCTGTCCTCCATATCCAACAATCTGTCCTTGGTTATTGATTCCCAATGCTTGTCCCTTGCGATACCCCAAATCCGTGTAAGGATAAGGATATTGAATACCTGTCATTCCATCAGGTTCTGTCCAGATAAACGGATGATCATAATAAGAGGAACCATTCGGTGACGTATAATGACCCACCACTGTTCGTTCATCATTTATATCCCAGGCAGCACTTGCATATCCTTCAAACGTGCCCAGATCAATCATGCCATCTGTAGAATCCCAATAAAAGGCATGCCGGTTCCCCTCCACTTCATTATACCCTACCACCTGCCCAAGATTATTGATCGCTCGAGCACAGCTATTTCCTCCACTCAAATCACCCAAGTCAATCAATTCGTACATTATCTCTCCACAGGCCAGAGAGGATAAAAACAGAGTCGTAATCATGAAAACTGGCTTCATATTAATCCCTCCAACGGCTATTTATAAGACTCATTATACGTTTTGGCGTATTTAAAAGCAATATATTTTTGTAGGGCTTTAATTTGGTATTAAATCTGTTTGATTGTTGTTGGTATGGTGCACATCTCGGTTTAATATTTCATGCTTACAGTATGCGTTATACTCGACATTATATTATGCTTTTCACCGATTGGCTGTTCCTCAATATCTTGCTCTTCTTCGGAAACATTATACTCCATTATCAGACGTAAATTATTTTGTGCTACTTCCCTAACAGCCTCCCATCCCTCTTGATTAGCTAGTTCTAATAGACTCTTCTTGTCCATGAGAAGGTATTTGCATAAAAAGTCGAGCTTTATTTCTTGAATCTCAGGATCTGTCTCATTTGGTAGTTGAAGGGCAATAACACCTAATCCTCTTATAAAATTTTTATGAAGGAAATCATCATACACGTCAAGTGATTCTTGTTCCAATGCTGAAGATTGATCATGGATTGCATCTATCATAGCCATGAAGAAGGCGATGTAAAAATACGACTCTTGCATTTCTTCCATAATTACCTTTTTTGTTTCCAGAGAAACACTTGGCATCATCAAAACTGATAGTACGCTTTCTGCAGTAGACTCTTTCTGTAATAAAATCCGAGCGGAAGTTCTTACAATAGACACGTCTGCACTCAATATGTTTGACTGATAGCTTTTCAACTTAAATATATTGATCGAATAAAAAGCAATTATTGTGATCCCAATTCCAAAGAGAACTCCAAGAAGTAGAGACAATATTCTATTCATTTTCACATCCTTTCTAATGTATTTCGTTCTTTATCGGCAACCTTTCTTCGGATCACGACAATAAGCTTCACAATCCTTTTTCACTCCATCGGAAACCACAAGAAATTCCGATTCCAAGTGAGACTGAGGCCACATCCACCCTACAATCGGCCAAAAAACATCATAATTTTGCTTTACCTTCCATGCCTCAAAAACACAAGCATTCAAATGGCTTCGAATTCTAACATGGATAGTTTCTCCATCATTGTCAATGATTTTAAAATGTACTGGTCTATTCCCTGCTGGACACCTCCTGCACATTTCATCTTCACCTGATGAAAAGTCTGCTACTTGAAGTCTTCTACACCAACTAAAATGTTTTGCTGTTTTTCTTATACCTTCTTCAAATTCCTTAACATATTTCATATATCCATAAGTAGCTACCGTGTTAACAGCAGTATTGAACGCCATGCTGCCTGCTACACTCATTGTTGAGCCTGGAGCTACTCGACTTTTTGGGGCAGCTTGTTTTTCAAAATCTGCTTTTGACGCGAATCGACCTCCTGCGTTCGGATAATAACTTTTTTGATGCATAAATCGATTGTGCATCTGGGGACCATGTATCTGGTCGATCTTGATAGGGCCTTGTCCTCTGCTGCTGTAATTTTGATATTGACTATACCTTGTGGAAATGGTTTGAGTTGGAGAAACACTGGGGCCACTGATCCCAGTGTTCAATTTGTCACTGATAGTCTCATCTTCCTCCGTGGATAATCCGTAAGGATCAAGCCAATTCGTCGGATTGGATAACACGTATTCGTATAGGTTCATCGAATCGGCATAGTCAATGGGATCGGTCTGGAGGAATCGCCCAGTCGATGGATCATAATGACGGGCGCGGAAGTAGCATAGCCCCACTTCCGGATCATAGCGTCTGCCGGTAAACAGGTAAGGATTGCCTGCCATCGAGGGCAGTGAATCCTGCAACGGCTGGCCATAGACATCATAGAGATAGAATTCCCTGTCGGACTCCCGCTGATACCGCCCGCCGACGATACCGATGGTCGAGCCGAGGGCGTCCTTGAGGTAGTAAAACCGCGTCTCCTTCCCGTCCGGAACATCCCACACGGAGGCATAATACGTAAAGTCGTTGAAATCGATGACTTTGTCGGATGTGTAGTCATACGTTGGGTCCCAGTTGGCGTCGTTTTCCTCGCTCAGCCAAGCCTCGGCAAGCTCCCGCAGCGCCGCTAAATCATCCGGTTCCCCCGTATGCTCCGGTAGGAACATCCCCAGCACTTCATCGATCCCGTTGCCGTATACATACGACCTTGCCCAGGCTGTGCTGACGCCACTTGGTTGTTCATATTTGTCAACCAATGAACTGATTATGCAATATTACCTTGTAAAAGAGCAAAATCTTCTCTTGGGCATAGATATTTATGGTTCTATACCGAAAAAGATTCTTGGTGTCTTTTTCCACCCCGATTTTTTATGATCCATATAATTAAAATAACGGAAAGGAATGGCAAGGCAATAGTACAAACAATGTCAATAACTTTCTTGGCCTTCTGAATAGTCTTATTAGGCACAAGATATGGTGAATTTATTTTCTCTTCCTGTTCATCAAACCAATTGATGGACTTTACATTTAAACCACTAATTTCATTTAACTCCTGCAGGGAGTTAATGGGATAATCCGTTTTCTGTGTCTTCATATTGATAGCAAAATATTTACCCCCACTTTTTCCAAGTAACCATTCATTTTTCACGTAAAAGGCATCAACTGGCTCTTTGAAAAGAAAAGACTGTCTATAATCCAGAGGTTCATCTCCACTCTTTGTATAAAGCATATCTCCCCTTATGATTTTATAATTGGGAGAAAATTGAAACACTGGATTTGGCCCTATAGCTAAAATATTCATAGAAACATGGAGGATAATCCAAACACATATGTAAAGCAGTAAAATACCTGACGTTATTATTACTCGTTTTGCCATCTTAATTTCCCTTTAATGAGAGTTCAACGTAAGTTCTTTTTCAATCAATCTATCAAAATGAACTATTTGCCAATAATCTTTCCCTGCTATATGTGCAAGAAAGTAATTGTCCCAAGTATAGAGGTCTTTTATGTTTATTCTAACTCGACATTTCAAAATTGCAGACTTACATTCCTTTTTCAAACAACATTTGGTGTTGTATGATACTTCTGAGTATTCATCACTCCTCCCACTTGAAAAAGTACCTGGCCCATCGTTTGGATTACTCAGAGATATTGCATAATCAAGTTTTTCTTGAGAATTATCTCCATTCATTGTTAGGCATAAACATTGTTTTTGAGAAAGTGAACTAGCAGCATTTAAAGCCTGTTTTTCAATTTTTTCAACCAGATCTGGCCAAAAATTTAATCCAATGTTTTCATTAGTTGAAAATCTTAGTGCCCATTTACTTTTATGACTGAACTCAACATCAGTCCCGAATTGACGATAATTGGGAACATATTCAGAGATTCCCTTTTGCTCCCTGTTTTCCGGAGAAAACTGTTGCCAACCGAAATATATGTTTAACATTCTTTTATACCCTCCATAGGTAGGCCATATTCTGGATTTCCAGTCATCATCCAATACAGGTAAACCTGATGTAAGTCTACCAGCTAAATAGTGTTGAAGGGCACGTTTCCACCCCCAATCACCCAAACTCCCTTCAGATGGTTCAGGTCCGAAATCAACTGGATTACACTCTCGGCAATTCATTCGCTGAATTTTCTGTTGGAAGTCATCCAATTTGTTCTTTTCCTGGAAGTATCTTTGTGTACGAGCTTCGATCCAATTGTCCATTCGAATATCCACACCTCCTTGAAGGCCTAAGGGATCAATGAAATTAAAAGGATTCGACGTGACGTATTCATACAGATTCATTGAGTCGGCGTAGCTGATGGGATCGGTCTGGAGGAACCGCCCAGTCGATGGATCGTAGTGACGGGCGCGGAAGTAGTACAGGCCCACCTCCGGATCGTAACGCCGGCCTGTAAACAGGTAGGGATTGCCTGCCGCCGATGGCAGTGAATCCTGCGACGGCTGGCCATAGACATCGTAGAGGTAGAATTCCCTGTCGGACTCTCGCTGATATCGCCCGCCGACAAGGCCGATGGTCGAGCCGAGAGGATCCTTGAGATAGTAGAACCGCGTCTCCTTCCCATCGGGAACATCCCACACCGAAGCGAAGTAGGCAAAATCTTCCAGATCGACCACATCGTCATTATTATGATCATACGCGGCGTCGTAGCAGGCGTCGCCCGGATCCTGACACAGCCACGCTTCCACAAACTCGCCAAAATCCTCCCAGTCCTCCGGATCGCCCGCATGCTCCGGCAGGAACATCCCCAGCACCTCGTCGATCCCATTGCCGTACACAAACGACCTTGCCCAAGCTGTGCTACCGCCGCTCGGTCTCTCATATTCGGCAATCACTCGACCAAACAGGTCATAGAAAAAGTACGTCGTGATTCCTGTTTCAATATCCTGCTTCCTCACCCGTCTGCCCAGGGCGTCATACCGGAATTCCACGACACTGTTGGAGTTTGGGTCTTCCACTTCGATCAGCCGGTTGCGGTAGTCATAGGAATACCCATCTCCATATCCGTCCTCGGATAAATTGCCGTTGGCATCATACGAAAAGACCAATGTCTGATCGGGCACCAGCGGCAGGTCTGTGAAGGCCTGCTCGTATTGATTGGTATGGTTATGCGAATAGGCGGTGACAAAACCGTTCTTGTCCGTATATTGATAACGGTTGCCCAGATGGTCGTATTCAAATTCCTCGGTCAACGGAGCGGGACCTTCCGGAGTGGACATGCTCATCATTTCGACTCCGCTCAGTGCAGGCAACACCATTCCCCCGTCCAGACTGGTATCTATAGACCGGCCCGTTACCGACGAAGTTGCGGGAATCCGGCGTTTGGAAGAGCTAGTTGTGCTGCCGGCCACCAAAGCCTGTTGTTGGTCTAACGCCAGTAAGTCAATCTGATCGACAAGTACACCGTTTGTATCATATGTCGAGCATATCTTGGAGGTAACATTTCCCTCCTCGTCATAGGTGATACTGGCAATCACCGTCCCGCCAATATCCGGATACATTGCCAATAGTGTAAGCCGCCCTTCAGCATCCAGGATGACAATCGCTACCACCTTGCCGTCGTCATTGCGGAGCATCTGGTAAGTGTTTTCATCCTTCTTGTCACTCGATTCTCCAAAATCGGCAAGGGCCACCACAGGCATTTGCCCGCCGTTCTCCTTTTTGACAACTTCATCCAGACCGGTTTTGACCAGGGCCTGATGGACCTGCTTTTGTTTATCACGAATTTCACTGACCTGCATTTGAGCCAACTGCAGGAAGGATTCTTGGGAAATCAGCCAGCGCGAACCGACTGCGGCGGCAAACTGCACATCCCCGATATAATCATCCAGTCGGGCCAGTCCGGACGATGAACCGTATTCGGCCTTGACCAGCCGTTGGAGAGTATCATATGTGTAGATATCCCAGACATTCGGGACGATATGCTTGTACTGGACCGAATCCCGGTTGGAATTCTCATCATAGGTGTAGAACAAATCCAGCAGCGTATCGTCGTTGGGATCGATGGTTACGCATTCGGTCATCCGCCCCAGATCGTCGTAATACGCCTGCCAGGTCGTGTCGGCTTCCGTATAGTCGATGGCCTTGGTGGCCGTCCCGATATAGGAATAGGCGACGATCTCGTCTTCTCCCCGGTCAATCGTCTCAATCCGGCCGAGTCCATCATACGTATAGGTAAAGGTCTCATTGTTATGCATCTGGGTCAAGATATTACCACTGCCGTCATACGTAAATGTCGTGGTCTTGGAATCCAGATCATAGAGCGTCGTGGTTTCCGATTCGGGCAGGCCCAGACCGTTATAAACAAAGGCCGATTCGGCGATAGCCTGGCCATCCTCTTCCTTGACGCACCAGAGCAGATTACCCGCCGCATCGAAGTCATACTCGGTAAGGAAGGTCGGGGCGATCAGGTCCTCATCGTCGCTTTCGGCAACGACATTGCCCAGTCGGTCATACCAGTAAAAGATACTGGTCCCATCCCGCCGAACCTCTTCATCCACCTGCCTCAGGTTATTGTAGATATACTGAATGTATGTGGAATCTGGATAGAGGATCTTGCTGATCTGTCCCCGCTTGTTGTATTCGTATTCGGTGATCTGCTCGGCAATATGGGTCGTCGTGTCGTTGGGATCATAGGCGATAACCTGGATTTGTCGGTTGAGTCGGTCAAAGACCGTTTCCGTGGTCTTGTTCAAAGCCTCGGAATTGCCCGGATCATAATCCTCTATCGTTTGGGAGACATTGCCAAAACTGTCATATTTGTAAAAGGTTGCGACACCATCCGGACCGACCTGTTTTTCCAGGCGGTTCAGGTCGTCGTAATAATACCAGGTGGCCGGATCAGCACCGTCCTTGGTTTCGTCTCCATTCTCATCCAATGTGCGTTTATACAGGTTTCCATAGTCGTCGTAATCGTAGAACACCGTTACGGTATAATCATTGTTGGAATCGGCCGGATCTTTTTCGAACTGCTGCCGTTCGATCACCTGTACTCCATTGGTAGCATCGTAATATTCCCTGGCCTCGTTCCCTTCCGGATCTATCGTCCGCCAGTTCCTGCCGATCTGATCATAATAATAGTTCGTGATAGCCGCGGTCCCCCCGGTTCCATAATAGGTCCGGGTTTCAGACAGAAGGCCGCTATTGGGATCATAAATCCAGTCTGTCACCTGATCAATAGCCACATTTTCCGTTTCCGTCGAGGCTGGATCTTCCATGACCACCTCCCGTGTCCGCTTGCCCAGACGGTTGTATGCATAGCGCACCTGTCGGACCGACACATCATCCGGAGTATAGTCCATCGTCGAATTGCAGTCCCAGACCACCTGCTTGATCAGTTGATTCAGACTGTTATAGGAAAAGACTGTATAATCGCCCTCCGGATTGGTGGTCTGTTTCAATCGACCGGCTTCATCATAACTGTGGACAGTGGTAAATAATTGGTTGGGATCGGGGATATTCGGATCGATGCTCACTAGCAAACGTCCTGCATCGCTGTACGTGTACATACTGTAGATCCCCTCCGGATCGATCATCTGGATTTTTCGGTCCAATAGATCGTAGCTGTACTGAATTACTTCGTCATTGGTCTCGATCATCCCATTGGGATCACTGCTGCCCACTCCTTCCCGGATTACCTTGATCAGATTATCCTTCTTATCATAGCTATACGTAGTGATCACGTCCGTGGTATCATCGGGGGAATTGGGATCAAACACGGTTCGTTCGAGATATAACCGTCCAAACTCGTCATATCCATTTCGTCGATCCGAAAGCATAATCCCATTAGGATCGATGGCCTGCTCCAGGATCATGGACCCGGCCGTATCATACGCCCGGAAAGTGTACGGACCGGATGTGTCGCCCTTGAAGGTCTTCTCCAAGCGGTCGATATTGTCATAGATATGCACCAGAATAGTGCCGTCGGGATTGGTCTGTACGTTCAGATTGCCGTTAATATCGTAGGTGTATTCCGTGTCATAGACCTCGGTTTCCCCATAGCCAACCACCTCCCTGGTTACCAGACCCCGGCCATCCCGTTCAATCTTCACCCATCGTCCGGTCGGATAAGTCGTTTTTGTCAATCGTCCCTGCATATCATATTCGTAGGAAGTCTCCAGATTCAGCCGTTGCCCCAGGTCGTCATAGTCCTCGACCATTTTGGTCTTTCGGCCTTGGGGATTGTATTCGTACTTTGTCACGGCCCAGTCATCGGGTGAATTGTACAGAAACGGCTCCTCATCTAGGGCCTTCTTGACCTTAACCAGCCTTCCGTCGTCATCGAATTCATAGCAGGTCTGAGAAAGCAGGATCAGCTGTGAATCCGAATCGTTGGGATCGCTGACGGATGCCACCACAAACTCACTGATTACCTGTCCTCCCTGGCCATAGGTCTTGCCCGTTGCCACTCCATCCGGGTCGATCTGGCGGATTTGATCCCCCAGCGAGTTATACATATACTGAGTCTTGGCATGGATTCCGCCCTTGTCCTCAATTGTCATATACAGGAGGCCCTGGGTGTTATAGTTGTACTGCCGCGTCTTGACGATGTCATAATACGGATACGAAGCCTTAGCAGTCCCTTCGATCTCTTTGGTCACCTGCTGATCACCATTGTATTCATAGACGGTCACCCGCTGAGATGCTGAAGCAGGTGGGTGTAGCACTTTCTTGAGCCGGAATAGGTTGCGGCTACTGACATATTCGTATTCATATTCAGTGACATTACCACGGGCGTCGGTCTGTTCAGTGACCTCCCATTGAGGACCGCCTCCACTAAACACCACAAAAAAGAGGTCTGCGTAGACATAGTTTTGATGAATATATTTGATTTTTGTATCGGTATCCTCCGTATAGGTATCCGTAACATTACCCGCTGTATCAAACACCTGGACATCCTTGCGTTTTTCATTCGGAGAGATTTGCGCATATCCCGTGATATGATTGGGATCGTGTGTGGTGACATAGGAAGGCTCAGAGGGTATGCTTGTATCGTCGAAAACGGTATTGGTAAACTCAGTCCTGGAGAGCCACGTCATAAAGGAGGCATCCGTATAGGTGGTCTGAGTAACCTGATACTTTGCTGATTCTATCTGCTTATGTTCGGTAACTACGGAATTGGTGGTGTTATAGTTGCGTTTCAGGATAGACACCAGTTGCTGGCTACCTTCCGGCAGGATTTTGTGATCCACAAGACGAGGAACCTTGTGTTCGACATATTCTTCGGCTAAAAGCTGAATGTTGTCAATATCGACGTACTGTGCGGTAATTTTCAGTTTTAAGCGATCACTGGCCCAGTTGTAATAGGTTCCCCCATCGTCTTCATACGTATCGCTTTCCCAGTAGTCTTCCACCCAATCATCGCCTGTATAAGTCAATGTAATCAATGGAGAACTCGAAAACAGTGGATTGGTAGAATACAGCTCTATCGTGGCACTTGGAGTCCCAAGATTATTAGTCCGGATATTGGCTCCAAGAGTGTAGCGGGTTTTTTCCTGGATCCATTCCAGGGTCTGAGATAATGTTGACGAGCCTACCAAATGAAGGTACTGATCGTCTCCGTCAGGGAAAATGTCATTGACATCATTACAAACCTCGACATTTGCCGGAGTCCCAACCGTCCATCCAATGGATCCTCCTGCCCCCTGGCAGTTCCCTTCGGACACCTCCGGGTAAGCAAAGGAGGCATTATCAACCCAAACCGGTGCGCCGGGTACATATTCACCATAGGGAACCGCGAGATACGAAAATTCCTCCACGGGATCGGTCGCCGAAGCAGACGCGTATCGGGACTTGATCAGGTCCTGGAAACTGGCATAGTCCCGATCCCCGGGGGAAATATCAAACTCCTCTTCCGGATCGTAATAGGCAATGTGCTCATACTCACCTATCCCGGAACAGCCGGAGGAACAGCCTCCCTGGACCCGGACGGGACGATTCTGGTCATCCAGTTCCACTTCCCATTCTCGCTCCGGTTGCGTAAGATTGGGAAACTTAATTGTAGCCACATCGTTGCCGTTAGCCGCAGTCGACCAGCTATAGGCGTATGTTTGACTGCTTCCGTCGGAAACGGATGCGAGTTTGTCACCCGCTCCATAGGTAACCGTCCATTGCGTATCCCCCTGACCAGGATTTTCTCCCGTATCACAGTGTTCCACGGAGGAGAGAAGGTCTCCGGAAGAACTGCTGTATCCCAGGTGATAGACTGTTTTGCCTAAATCCCCTTGATCACGAACAAAATAGTTCCCTGACTCGTTATAGCTCATGCCCTGTTTGACCATATAGATTGGAAGTCCAGCACCCGATTCTACGTTCACTTCCTCCTGCCAACCGGGAACTTTACATGTATAGAAGGTTCCTGAGGAAGAAATTTCAAAATTAGGACATATGTAGGCAGGACCTAGAGTAACCTCTACAGATTCACATTCCGACTCCTCTGAATCGTACTGCTGGATAGTTAGACTAAATTCTGAATCCGTTTCATAATTATGAGTTAGCTCCTTGATACCTGCAAGACAAGAACCTGAGCGAGGATCAGGCCGGAAAAGTGGCTCATTCTCTCCGGTGGTCTTATTCATTTTGACATGGATCGAACCCTTTGCAGAGGTCAGGGCCGACAGACAATCGTTATCATCTGGATCAATTGCTTCTCGTCCATCATAGAAAGTCACCTGGATACCGAAGTGGGCGTTTTTATGTTCCGGTTCACAGTTGATTACGGAGGCTATGATCATAATTCGCGCGGTGGCAGCGTTGTTAACCGCCAATTCGAATTCCTTACCAGTCTCCGTAACCGTTTTAATGGCATGATACCACTGTTCGCCTATTAATCTACATGCATCACTATGAAACGTAATACCGCCAAAGATTTCGGAAAAAGCCTTCTGATCTCCCGTAATCTTAATCACAGCCACAGTAAGATTCTCGGCCGATTGACCATACCCAGGTTCACAGCAGCCCCAATCGTATCCGCTACATGGAGTGGTATTATTGTTACAAAGGGATTGATGATCATTCGATGCCATCAGAATATACCCCTTGGCGGTATCACCCCCCTCTCCGCACGGTCCGGCATGTAGGGTAATGCTGGGACCGGGTTCCTCCTGGTTCACCCACCAGAGTTTGGCCCGAGCGCTACCTCTTTGCTTACAACCAGGATTGTAATCCATCGCAATGGATAAATTGACTATGAGTGCAATAATTAAAATACCAAAAACAAACAACCTATTTCCTTTTAAGAAACTCATATTATCCCTCCTGTGCTCTTTATAGATTGGATTTGAAGCAGAAACAGAACAAACTCTCTTGTATCGACCAATGAACCACATACAACCTCCCTATGCACTGTGTAATTCTTGATTGGAATTCCTTCTTTACTGCTGATGGTAATAGCTCCTTTTTACGGTAACATACAAAGATGGAACACCGCCACAGCACGCTCCGTCAAGGCCCGCCAGAGCCCGCCATGAACGCCTGCCAGCGATGTCCCGTTGTATTGATCTCGCAACGTCTCATGGCCTATAGAGACTGGCGGTTTTGACAGAGACAACGACGCAACCAGTGAAAATCACAATCAAATGCTATCATCCAGGTTCGTTCGTTTCCCCGTCAACGCAAAAAGCCATCACTTTTTAGAATTTTTTTGCCAAGAGTGCCATATAGGTGGCACTGTCAACACGAAAGGTTGCTAAAAATCATCATGGGAAAATACAAGCCATCGTTTTTCACAACATTTTGACATAAGCCAAGACTCCCGGATTTCCAAAGCGATGGGCATGATTATGGAAGTGCCTGAAATAGCAAAAAGCTTAAAGGCACTACCCCATCATGCCCGTCTGAGGCCCCGCAAAAGGCCCACGTAGAACATGAAAAGTAGTGCCTCTAAGCCTTATGACAAAGAGGCACTGTCCTGTCAACGTCTCTACGTTAAAAACTTTGCGGGTTTCAGACGAAACGCCAACAGTTCAGCAACTCGTAAACTTCACTCTCTGTATATAATAGACATATTTATTCGAGGATGTCAAGGTGGAATTGAAAAAATAAATTTAATCTCCACTCCTTACAAAGAAGGAAAATCGCATTTTTGCATTAAAAGCCTTAGAGCATGTAACTGTTTTTATCTGCTTTATGTCATTCGGTTAATCCTTGATTGCTTTTGTAGTTATGATATTCTTTTTCAATGCTTATCTCTAGAATTTTATACAGGATTCCTCAATGTCAAAAATCAATGAAGACAATAAAATTCGACTTCGAATCCTTATTGTGGATGATGAATCCAATATTCGCCGAACTTTAGGGATCTACCTTGAGGGGGAGGGGAACACCGTAAAATCTGTCAGTAACGCTCAAGATGCATTGAAAGAGGCCGCCCGTGAAATATTTGACCTTGTGTTTCTGGATTTACGTCTTGGACAGACGGATGGTATGGATCTTATTCCGGAATTCCAAACCATAGCTCCATGGATGAAGATCGTGGTTATCACGGCTTATGCCTCCATCAATACGGCAGTGGAAGCTATTCGGCGAGGCGCCATCGATTATATTGCCAAGCCGTTCGAGCCCAATGATGTAGCCTTGGTAATCAAAAGGATCATGCAGTTTCGGTCCATGGAGAACCGTATTGCCCAGTTACAAAGCGATATTGTGAAGTCGGGACCGGATCCGCTTTTTTCGAGTAAATATCCTGCCATGCAGCGAGCCATTGAGCAAGCACACCAAGTCGCTCAATCCGATACCGTTGTATTATTACGGGGTGCCAGCGGAACGGGAAAAACTATCCTCGCCAAAGCCATACATCACTGGAGCCATCGGAATGAAAAAGCCTTGGGAGTAATTTCCTGCCCAACGTTGCCAGTGGAATTATTGGAAAGTGAGTTATTTGGGCATGTCAAAGGGGCGTTTACCGGGGCGATCAGGGATAATCCAGGAAAGATCGCCATGAGCCAAGGTGGAACGATCCTGTTGGATGAAATTGGGGACTTGCCGTTGTCTTTACAGCCGAAGCTTCTTCGGTTTCTCCAGGAAAAGGAATACGAACGAGTGGGCGATCAACGCACGTTTACTGCGGATGTCCGATTGATTGCCGCCACGAATATGGATCTTTCAAGAGCGGTGCAGGAAGGCCATTTCCGGGAAGATTTGTATTATCGATTAAATGTCTTTGAGATTACCATACCGCCACTACATCAACGTCCTGAAGATGTACAGACCCTCGCCGAAAATATGCTCCCTTTCTTCAATGCGCAAAACCACAAAAACATTGTCGGATTTACCGAGGATTCAATGATGGCATTGAAGCAGCATGATTGGCCGGGAAATATCCGTGAACTACGGAATGTAATTGAGCGAGCCGTCATTTTATGTAGCAATGACAAGATCGGCCTGGAACACCTAACGGATACGATCAAACCAGCAAAAACTCTATTGAAGCTGGGTGATAAAATATCACTAAGCCAGATGGAAGAAGAACATATCCGGCGCGTATTGGCTTGCACTACCTCGTTGCAGGAGGCTGCCGATATCCTTGGGATTGATCAGGCAACGCTGTGGCGAAAACGAAAAACCTACGATATCTGATTATTTTCACTGTCTTTGCTCACACGGCACAGCCTTGCATTATGCAAGGTCTCTGCGTCTAGGCCGTGCAATCTGCAAGGTTTTCCTTCCTGTAATCCAGTCTGCAATATCAAAAAAGAACGATTTCTCCTTCGGCACTATATTTGCACTATTGTGATTTGGAATTGTGGTTATTGTACGATTTGGAAATCATAAAGGTAGATGAGTACATGGAAAACATCGTAATCATAGCGATATTCTGGCCGCCAGTGGCTGTGCTTATTAAACATGGTTTTGGACAAGATTTTTGGAAAAATCTTCTCTTTACGTTGATGGGTTTTTATCCCGGCGTCATTCATGCTCTTCGACTCGTAAATCCCAAGGCAATGGAAGAGAGCATCTAAAAGGCATTCCCTAATGGAACGAACACGATTTTGGACATTACGGAACAAAGTACTGATTGGTTATGGTCTGGCTCTGTGTTTTATCATTACGGTCATTGTATGGTCCTTAATCAATATCATCCGTCTTGGCAATGCGGCTGAAGCCATTCTCAAAGAAAATTATCAAAGCATTCTTGCTGCGGAAAACATGATTGACTCGCTGGAACGGCAAGATAGTGCCATTCTGCTGTTGATATTGGACTACCCCAACGAAGCGATCCAGCAGTTTCGAGAAAACGAAAATCATTTCCTACTCTGGTTGGGCCGGGCGAAGGATAACGTCACCATTCCGGGGGAAGAGAAGATTGTAAACGACATCAGTATGGGATATTCTGATTATCTGGTTCAATTCTCTCA
The DNA here is from genome assembly GCA_016926155.1 of Sedimentisphaerales bacterium. Taxonomy (GTDB): domain Bacteria; phylum Planctomycetota; class Phycisphaerae; order Sedimentisphaerales; family Anaerohalosphaeraceae; genus JAFGGE01. Next base: position 13,500 of record JAFGPC010000018.1, on the reverse strand, counting down.
TCTGCAAACGACGATTCATTCCGATACGGGCAACGCTGCTCAATTTTATCATGAGACCGTGTTACCCTCTTTCAAGTCAGTTCGGCAGGAGTGTATTCAGTTGCGGGAAATCAACCAGAATACAATGTTCGACGCCAGTAATAAAGCCAGTGCAGTTTCGGATCGAGCTTTCTGGTCCGTTTTTGCCATTGGTTCGATCTCCGTTTTTGTCGGTCTTATCTTAAGCCTTTTATTGGCAAGCTTAATTGTCAAGCCGGTACTTCAAATCACCAAAGCTGCACAGAAAATAGCAGAGGGAAACTATGATGTAGAAGTGCAATCTAAATCCAGGGATGAAATCGGCAGGATGGCCAATGATTTCAATGGAATGGTAAAAAAACTCAAGGCGTACAGAGACCTTAATTTCAAACAGATTCTCAGCGAGAAACAGAAAAGTGAAACCATTATCCGAAGCATTGATGACGGGCTGATCGTGTTCAATTCGCAAATGAAAATCGAAGATATCAATCCGACGGCGGCAAGGATCTTTGAAACGAAGGCCGATGATAGCAAAGGCAGCCACTTACTCGAAATCGTCAAAGACGAAAAATTATTCCGTTATGTCAAACAATCTTTTACATCAGAAACAATGCCCCCTCCTGAAGATCCAGATGCCAATATTTTAACCGTTACTAAAGGCCAATCTCAGCAGCATTATCTGTTCTCTGCAACGCCAGTGCATTCCGGTGAGGACGCTGTAGTAAGCATGGTTTTGCTGCTGCGGGATATCACTCGGCTTAAGGAGTTGGATCGCCTGAAAAGTGAGTTTGTCATGGCAGCCTCCCATGAATTAAAAACACCGCTTACCAGCATCGGGATGAGTATCTCCTTGTTGAAGGAAAAGTCGATCCACAAGCTCGATCCAAAAGAAACCGAATTGTTGGATGTGGCTGATGAAGAAGTCCAGCGATTGAAATCTCTCGTTCACGATCTGCTGGATATATCGAGGATCGAAGCGGGCCAAATGCCCCTCGATTTCGATTCCGTCCAAATGGAACTGATTTTTGAAAAGGCAGTGGCCGTCTTGAAAAATCAGGCTGAGGAAAAACAGATTGAATTGTCGTATCATTTACCCGATCCATTGCCTTCCATTGAGGCGGATGTTAATAAAATCACATGGGTACTGACCAATCTTATTTCCAATTCTTTGCGGTATACCGAAGCGAACGGTTATATCCGGCTCTCCGCTGAACTGGCTGGCACACAAATCTATATCTCCGTGACGGATAATGGAGCAGGCATCCCTTATGAATATCAGTCCCGAGTATTCGATAAATTTGTTCAGGTCAAGACCGAGAAAATCCTGGGCGGCAGTGGCCTTGGCCTGGCCATCTGTAAAGAGATCGTTCGTGCTCACGGAGGGACCATCTGGTTGGATTCGGAACCGGGGAAAGGAAGCACATTTACCTTTACGGTTCCTGTAGCAGGGTACGAGAACATTGTTGAGAGATCCGAACATGAAAATCAATAAAATATTAATTGTAGATGATGAAAAAAACATCCGGATGACGATTTCGCAAGCTCTGTCAGATATGGATGTCCAAACAGAAACTGCCGTTAATGGAGAGGAAGCTCTTTTGAAACTGAAAGATGCCAATTTCGGACTTGTATTACTCGATTTGCGGATGCCTGGTATGGATGGGATGGAAGTGCTTGCACAATTGAGTATAGATCGACCGGACATTCGGGTGGTAATTATCACCGCTCATGGAACCATCGATTCCGCCGTGGAAGCCATGAAGCTCGGAGTGGTGGATTTCATTCAAAAACCCTTTACCCCCAAGGAAATTCGAGATCTGGTTTCAACGATGATCAAACGAGAAACGCTGAAAAAAGGGAAAAACCAGGATTATGAAACCTGCCTTGAGCTTGCCAAAAAATGCGTCAATAATCGGCATTTCGAAGCCGCGGAAGAACATATGAAAAAAGCGATATCACTCGATACCTATCGGCCGGAGGCCTACAATTTCCTTGGTGCATTATGTGAAATACGAGGAGATATACTAAAAGGGCAGAAATATTATCGTGTATCCCTTTCCCTATGTCCGACCTATAAACCCGCACGATTCAATCTTGGCCGTTCAACCGGTTCGAACAAACCGGGCATGGACAAGAAAATCATGTTCAACGGGAAGGCGGGCAAATAAATAATGACACGGGCACGGAGTCAATACATTATCGTGATCGGTTGCGGCAGGCTGGGTTCGTTTTTAGCCAACCGGCTGAGCAATGAGGGGCATAGTGTCGTCGTTGTTGATATTAGTCTCCATGCATTTCATCTACTTATCGCTGATCAATTCAGTGGATTCAGAGTGGAAGGAGATGCTACGGAACAGGCCGTTCTTCTACAGGCGAAAATAGACAAGGCGGATGTAGTCATAAGTGCAACGCACGATGAAAATGTCAATATCATGGCCGCTCAAATCGCCAAAAAAAGATTCCATGTACCGCGGGTTTTTGCCAGAATCCTGGATCCAAAGAAAGAGAATTACTGCAAAGCCATAGGCGTAAAATGTGTCTGTCCCACTTCCATCGCGGCGGAAGCGATGATTGCGGCGCTACACAACAATCCAGCAAATATAATCGTGTAATTGATATGAATACATTAATCATTGGTGGCGGAAAAATCGTCTATTTTCTGGCCAAGGCCTTTTTTTCAAAAGGGTATAGTGTAACCATTATCAACCGGAAAAAAGAGGAATGCAGTGCTCTTGCCAGAAAGTTAAAGGCGACGATCATCTTCGGCAATGCAACGGACCCGCAGATTCTGCAAGAGGCTCATACCTCTTCCATGAATACGGTGTTGGCCGTAACTCCCAACGATGAGGACAACCTGATTATCTGCCAATTGGCAACGCTGAATTTTGGCGTCAAAAAGACTCTGGCACTCGTCAATGATCCGGACAATGAAGAGGTTTTCCAACAGCTTGGCGTTACCACGGCCTTTTCAACAACCCGGATGATTTCAAGCCTGATCGAGCAACGAGCCGGATTGGAGGAGATCGTGGGACTTTTCTCCGTTGCAGAGGGCAAGGTGAATGTAACGGAGATCGTCCTGACAAAAAATTCTCCGGTCCTTGACAAATCACTTACGGAAATCAACCTGCCTGAAAATTGCCTGATCGCTTGCATCGTAAGGGACAATGAGCCGGTTATTCCACGAGGCGGCACGACACTTTATGCCAATGATCGTCTGGTGCTGGTTACACTGCCCGAAAACCATGGGCCAGTCCTAAAACTGTTGACCGGCAGCAACATATAGGAATTCAGAACGTGATCAGACAGGAAATGTTACGGTCCTACGCAATCATCTTTCATTATACCGGCCTACTATTGATCCTGGCCGGAGTGTTGATGTTATCCCCGCTGTTATGTCTTCCTTTTTACCCGAAAGAAATCTCTCAACTGTGGGGATTTGCAATTCCTGCTGTTGTCGAAATATCTCTGGGGATTCTTTGTTGGATTCTCTTCCGAACAAAAAACGGACAATCCATGGATCTTCAGCAAAGTGCGGTCATTATCGTAGTGAGCTGGATCACCGTCTGTTTTTTCTCTGCCTGGCCGTTAATCGCCATACAAAAGATGAGTTACACCCAGGCCATATTTGAATCCGTCAGCGGCTGGACTACAACAGGGCTTTCGGTCGTCGATGTGGAACAATCCAGTCATATCATTTTGCTGTGGCGAAGTATCATGCAGTGGGCCGGCGGTGCCGGATTGGCCATCATTATGCTTGCCATGATCGTAGGACCGACCGGGCCTGCTCTTGGCATTGCGGAAGGTAGAAGTCAACAACTTGTTCCCCAAGTGCGCCACTCCGCCAAAATCGTGATGATGATCTATACCGGGTATGCTGTCTTTGGTGTTGTTGCATATCGTCTGGCTGGTATGGAGGTTTTTGACGCCATCAATCACACGTTTGCCGCCATTTCCACGGGCGGCTTTTCCACAAAAACCGCCAGTATCGGGCATTGGAACTCTCTTGCGATTGAAGCGGTAACCCTGCCGCTTATGGTTTTGGGAAATATGAATTTTTTGACGGCTTACCTGTTACTCCATGGAAAATTTAAGGCCGTATCCAGGAATGGCGAGCTCCGGTTACTTCTTCTGCTGATCGCTATAGGTTCGGCTGTCTTGTTCTTTACAGTCTGCACAAACATGTACCCCATCCTATCGAAAAGTGCACGGATTGCAGTTTTTGAAACGATCACTGCTTTGACCACAACCGGTTTTTCCACTGTCGGTTATGGGAATTGGAATTCCGTTGGGATTTTACTAATGATTGGATTGATGCTTATCGGGGGGGGAACCTGTTCGACAGCCGGGGGGATTAAGCAATACAGAATCTATGTCCTGTACAAATCGATTATCTGGGAAATTAAGAGTTTCTTTCTGCCGCGAAGCACGATAACGGAAAATTACATCTGGCAGGGAGAACAAAAAGACTTTATCAGTGAAGCGAGAATCAGACAAATAGGGACCTTTGTGTTTCTGTACCTGGCAACGTATGCTTTAGGAAGCCTGATTCTTGCCTCCACTGGTATTGGCCTCAAAGAATCTCTATTCGAATTTGCTTCCGCCTTAGGTACAGTCGGTTTATCTGTCGGCGTCACGAGTCCTCAAGCCTCGCCTGTCATCCTTTGGACGGAGATTATCGGCATGTTTTTAGGGCGTTTGGAATTCTTTGTCATCCTCACTGGCCTAATCAAGATAGCACAAGATATCATCAAGGGAATCATCCATTGAGATTTTACCTATGAGCAAAGATATGATACTTGGGATTATCATCGGAACTAGCGCTTTAACCATGCAGATTCTATTGGTTCTATGGTGTCGAAAGAGAATCAATAGAATCGATAGGGAAAACGAACAAAATCATCGTTAAATATAGTGGATTCATGCCTTCTTATTTTACGCTACTTATATAGCACGATTTGGATTTCAATCGGCAAAATATTCCAACAGAATGTTATACTCCATAATCATGGAGCGGGTGCCGTCATATCCATCCAGCATTCTCTGCAAGCGTTTGGCCATTGCCTGTATTTGTTCTAGGTTTCCTGCCGGGATCCATTCTTCAGTTTGGCCCTCACATGTTTGGAATACGATCCTGATCCGGGATTGTCCCGGGATCCGGCTGATCGTGACAAACAGCTCAGGAAGTTGTTGGCCGGACTTCACCAGCCCGGCCAGTTTGATTTCCAGAATCTGCATAGGAATTCCTTCTCACGAATACCCGTTGGCTCTGGCCAGGAAGTTGTACAATCGCACCGGAATCTGGTCCCGTACAACGGTATCCAGTTCATTGGCCAGTAGAAACGCCATGGCAAAATCTCCCTCCTGGATCCGGTTCAGGATATCGGTCAGGTCTTTGACATCCAGCTCATAGGTCCGGGCCTGGCTTCGGTCTTTTTCCAGCATGGCCTGAGTGGCCAGATGATCCCTCTGCGCGATTTTTTCTATCAATCTTTTCAAATCCCGTTCCATATGCTTGTACGTCTTCATGGATACACCCCCCTTTTAACGACGAAGCTCTTCCAGGTTCTCCTCGATCCACTTGACCTCGGAGTCGGATAAAAACGCCAGCGCCTCGATCAGACACTGACGAACATGATTGAGATTACCCACATGGCCCCAACGGATTTTGTCGGGCTGCTGGTCCAACTCGTTTTTGAAGATATCCAGTAAATTAGCAAGATCCTCATTCGCATCTTCATATGCCGTCAGTACATCCTCTTTGTCCGGCTCGGCCGGCTTTTGCTCAACCGGTTCTTCGACACTTTCGGTATTGACCGGGATTGTGACAATCTGGCCATCCTGCTCACACAGCCAGGCGAAGGCGATGCCCTCTTCGAGCATCTTGTCGACCTTGTCGCGATGCATGATACAATTTTGTCCCTTGTAGCGAACGGCCACGCCGTTCGGGATGCTCTTGGCCTTGTCTACAATGAATTTTGCCTGATTGTCTGCCATGATTTACCCCCCAATACACTTGTATTTACCATGAAGGTCTTGTACCAGATTGCCCGAACCAATACAAGTTATAATGGCTCTATATTTATCTTTTCTGCTGTTTTTCTTACGGGGACCGCACTATAGACAGGTTGTACCACTGCCAGGACTCGAATCCATCCCGAATGGCCCATAATTCAAACCGTAACTGTGTATTTAACGGATCGGTTGGCCCTAAACCACAATCGGCCCGCTCATTAGCCTCGGTATATGTATAGGACGTTGACGTCAAGCCCGTCTCGGTTCGGACCAGGACATCATCTTCGTCATAAATGCGCAGGGTATATGTAGTCCCCGTCTCCGGCCCGATATTGCTCTCGTCATGCTCGACTAGATACGCCGTCTGCTGGGTTCTGTCCCGATGCGCCCAGCTGATCGTGGGCTGGCCGGTAAACGAGGCCGGATAGCTTTGATCATTGATCCGAAACCGCCCCGGCGGATACGGCCGAACCTGACGAGCAGCAAAGGCATCGGCATTGTCGATGGGCGCAGAACCTTCCTCCAACTGCCCCTTTCCTGTTTCGTACCATTTCATATCATCCTTAATAATGCATATTCCAGCTTTCCGATAAAATCCCAAGGTCCTCCATCCCTACCCGACCGTCGCGATTGGAATCGCAGGCGTCTATATCGATGGTTTTCAGCCAGCACGAAGCGAGAGTCCTCGCATCGGAAAGGTTGATTTCCCAGTCGCGATTCAAATCGCCGGGGATTCCCTGTACCAGTTTGAGGATTTCTTCCCGGTTCAACGCATAATCATATACGCGCACCTCATCGATCGCGCCCTTGAAAAAGTAATCCTGTCCGTATTCCCAGAGCCCGCCGATATGGAATCCCGAATAGGGAACAGCCCCCCATTGAATCGGATTGGCCAGGGAAGCCGATCCGGCAAGTTGTCCATTGATATACAGCTTTATCGAGTCGCCGTCATAGGAACCGGCGACATGCAGCCATTGTCCGGACTCGATGGGAACGCTGATCAGGCCGGCGTCTCCGCTCTGTTTCGTTTCCGTTTTGACCCACCACTGGATGCGTCCGTTGGCTCCATAGAGCATGTATCCTTTTTCCAGATAGGCCAGACGAAAGGCATTGTAAACCATGGCCTGCATGCCGGTACCGGATAAATCTTCCGGCTTGATCCAGGCTGCAACCGTAATGGAATCCGTCGGACGCAGCCGTTCATCCAGACCTGCCTTGATTTGCGCCTCCGAGCCGTCAAATTGACAAGCACCTCGAAATGTTCCGTCTGTGACCGTCACAGGTCCATTGATTTGTCCGTCATTTTGATTTCCCGAATCGTCCCAAACCCAACCATCCACGATTGCATCCAGTTTCCAGTGTCCCACAAGAGAATGCGGCTTGACCACCAGAGTAATCATTCGCTGCTCCACCAGACGGTTGGTCTGATCGATGAAAACAAACTCAGCGTGGTGTGTTCCGAGCGGCAGCTCATTGGCCTGCTCATTCAGGCAGATGGTTATTTGCTGTGTTTGTTCGGGGGAAAGAATGCCCTCGTTGTCAGAAAGAGTGATCCACTGTACCGCCGTTGCGGCCTGCCATTGGATTTCATTCATATTCGGATTGGTTAAAGTCACCATCGAGCAGGAATCCGAAACCGGTTGATCGATATATTTTTCAAAGGTGGGCAACTCCACAGGACTGACAGGAAACTCCATTCCTGCCCGGTACTCCACGTAATTCGACAAGGTCCCAATCTGCGAACAGCCATATTCAATCCTCATGTATCCGTCTTCTCCCCAGTCGACACCCCACGAATTGCGTATGATCCACACTCCTTCCGTACCCTGCGTGTCATCCCATCCGACAATCACAACGGCATGATTGATCGGCGCCGTTTCACAGGCGTTGAAGATTCCTCTCCGGTATGCCTGAAACGGGGAGCCGGCATATACTGCCGCGGCAATCGGGCCATAATGATAGAGATACCATTTCATCGCATTGATATCTTTGGGGATAGTACCCCAGCCATCCAGGAAATACCGGCGCGGGTATGGGCACTGACAGAATCCTTCGGTTTGCATATACGGGAAATCCGCTTCCAGCACAGCGCCGGTCTGGCCGCAGAAATCCGGTGTCCCATCCGCCAGGAAAAGATCGAGGGCCCATCCATACCATCCGTCGCTCTCACAGGTACCGGCATCCGAGCAACTGATCAGCCACTGTTCCGAGAGATCGACCGCATTGGCCTGCCTGAGGAGAATGGCATATTCCACCACTCCTACCGCCGCATGGGCCCAGCACGAATTACAGGATCCCTGATTTCGGATCTCAAGCGGCGGGATGAGCTGGCGCCAGTCAAATGCCGCAGGAAGATGGAACATTACAGGATTTTGAAAAAAATCGACAGACAGTGGACCATTCGTCGAAGATTCAGCGAGAAGACCGGCTGTCGCAGGAGGGATTGTGCCGCATAGCCGATCCAGAGGGATTTCCGTGGCCCCGCCGGGTCCAATTTCAAATGTCCAACCTTCTTCGACCGCTCTTTTCTGCAGTCGATCAAAGTCATCACCCGTCAGTTGCGCGCAGAGCCATCCCTGCAATAAAATAAGGAATTCCGCCGCTATGAGAAAACGAAATTTCCATTGTATTAAGCTATCGCTTCCATCACCGCCCATTTGACACACCGGAAATCAGGATTGTTTCACCCTGCAATGATCAACACTTATAGATACGCAGAAGAAGGAGACCGAATTAGCCGTTTGGCTAATTCGATCCCCTTTCACGACTGCAGGCCTGCACTCGTACGCAACGGAAACCGCATTCCGGGTTACAGCGTCCGTCGGCGCCGTAGTACGCCGACCAACCCCCAACCCAAACCTCCCAGTACGAGTGCTCCCGGCGCCGGAATAGGCTGTGTGCCGGCTCCCCCCACAACCAGATCACTTTCATAGGTGACGATCAGTTCGGATGTGCCGACATAAGCATCATCCGGAAAAATGTCGTTCTGGTTGGCTATGGTCAGCAACAGCGTGGCCGAGACATCATGCAATACGCCCAGATCGGCCGGATCAATCACGATGCTGTTATCTCCATAGAGAACCGGGCTGATTTCATAAATACCGCCATTGGCATCGATGAACTGGACAAACAGGAAATCATTCACAAGACTTGTGGGATCTCCCGTCCACAGGATCTCGGAGGCATTGACCACCAGCTCCGCTCCAAGGATGCCGCCGTTGGCCAGCGTGAGGTCGTAATCCCCAATCCCCTGGTCAATAAACGGATTTACGTGCTGCCAGGAAACCTGATCAAACACACCATTATTGGCTGTGTTCAGATAGGTGTCAACATTGACAAGATCGCTGACAGGGGTGGCAGCGCCAAAGGCCACACCCGCAGATATCAGCAGTATCCAAATTGTAAGAATCTTCAATTTCATGTTTTCTCCCTTTCATTAAAACTTCATTTGATCAAGAATTACAGCCTACACTAAATTGCTGCAGGAGGCGCCCTCGCCTCACCTAGAATCAGAACTCTCATTAGGGAAGGAGGATATTTCATCACAGGGCACTCCTCAAACATCGATACATCAATCCGAGGATCGGCCCGTGCTGCGGGATGCTCCTATCACCCACATTTCTCCGTCTGAAAGCCTCAAGGGCGTTTTTCTTTTGTTGTTGCTTTTGTCTCATTTTGGATTACATTCATACTGCCTTGCCAGTTCATAAAAATCCCATAAATTTACCACACCATCCGCAGACAGATCCCCAATCGATTCGGCTGTGTTCGTTTGTGTTTGCATCCAGGACTGCAGCATGATCTGCAGGTCGGCAACATCCACATTGCCGTCTTCATTGAGATCTGCGGTGCCATGAGAGATCAGCAGACTTCGAAAGGCGCTGTCCATATCCAATAGGCCATATCCGGACTCATAATCCGGGCCCTCCTGTCCGATATCCCAGGCCGTCTGAACCAATGCGGATCGAATTGCCGCGGCGTCCGCATTGGGAAATGCGCTGTACAAAACCGCAGCCGCCCCGCTGACCTGAGCGGCGGAATACGATGTACCCGTTGCATAGGTGCGCGACGTTGTAAATATGCCCCCCAATGTCAGGTCGCAGGTCAGGATTTCCTTGCCGGGCGCAGCCAGAAGCGGGAAAAGACTTCCGTCGCAACTGGCCGGTCCCCTGCTGCTAAAGGATGGAATCGACATTGCCTGGTCCACTGCACCAACTGAAAGAACATCGCTGTAATTGGCCGGACTCAGATCCGATCCAAAAGCAGGACCTGAATTTCCGGCGGCAAAAACCATGACAATTCCCGCTGCATTCAAAAGGGAAACATCTTCTTCGAATTCCGCAACACATTCTCCTGGACGGTCGGTCAATCCCCAAGAATTATTCACGATATCCGGCTGGTCCAGCGTATTGGGATCGCCGTCCGGATCCAGACACCATTGCAAGGCACGATGAATATGTCCGAGATCGGAGGAAGGATCGCTTTTAAAAATACGAGCGGCTATCCATGTGCATCCCGGGGCAACTCCGATCTGTGTGCCCAGGATTTTCCCGCCGCAAATTATTCCCATCGTCTGAGTTCCATGCCCCATGTCGTCTACGGGCTGCTGAGCCTCATCGAATGCATCAAACCAACTGTTGTCACCACCACGCCAGGAATCCTGAATCGCAGGATGAAGAACATCGACGCCCGAATCCAGGGAGGCCACGACGACTCCCTGCCCTCGATATCCACGACGCCACAGCCACTCCGTTCCGATCATGTCCAAGTTCCAGCCTCCGATAGCAGATGGTGGTGAAGGAAGAAAGGAAAATGATACTTGTCTGTTCCAGGTGATTTGAGCCACATCCGGATTTTGCTGCAACCGATTGACAACCTCAACCGGAACCGTTGCTAGGAGAGCATTAATATGCCACAATTCTTTTGCATTGCTGTCAAACTGACGGATCCATTGCAGAAGATTATTCCTCTGAATTCGTCCATGCATTTTCAATTGTCGAATAAACTGTTTTTTTGATTGAGCCCGATTGATCCTGTTTATAGAAGCTGGCCTTGCCCTCGAATCATATCGATTTAATAATCGAATAATGACTGAAACCTTGTCTCCCGGTCTAGTATTTTGCATAACCGATTTCAAAGTAGAGGTAAGCCCCGTCTTCTCCGCACTCACTGACTGGGGTAATAAGGGCACAAGAACAACACCCAACAAAATGATAAAACTGTACAAGTTCATCTACTGAACCACCATATCCTTGATCTCTGTCTCCCCCATCACCACAGTCACCTTTTTCCCGGATTGAATCAACCGCCCCGGATTGGCAAACATGATGAAATAGGTTCGATCCTTGCGGGGAATTCCTGAATTCTGCTGCAGAGAACCCACCTTCGGCGGTTTCGGCACGATCAAACGAGCCCCCGATTCCTGATCTATAAGATAATTGGTAATCTCATCTCCAAAAATCACAGCCGCCTTATCCGGGTCCGTCACATAGAAGCGAAAGTCCAGCATATATCCGGCCGCAGACAAATAAATCCCCTTCACTTCAATACCCAGATCCTGCGCATCATTGATCCGATGCGCCTCTTCGGCAGTCCTTGAAAGAAACTCGGTTTGTCTGGATGCAGACGGCGACTGACACCCCTGACTCCATAACAGCACAATCCCCATAAGAAAGGATATACCGATCTGAATCCAGACGGGGTGAGCGCCGTAAAGACCGTTTTGAATTGACCGTCTTGTATCTGAGGCAAAATCCATCATTTCACCTTTCCTGTATTTATCTTCGATCTTCTGTTTTTTTGAGATGCGACAGCCTGTATCAGATGATACAGGTGTGTCGCATCCTCTTGGAGGGGAGAAAACTTCAACAAAAAATGTTGTATTTGTTTTTCCCCTTATCAGCATCATTTGCAATCATTTAAATAACTGTCTCGGAATATCGCCAGATCTTTGAGATCCACTCGACCGTCACCGTTCAGATCGGCGGTGCAGCTTCGGCAGTTGCGACGTCCATATTCGTCGGCTACAATCCGGACATCAGCACTGTCTGCTTTGCCGTCGCCATTCAGGTCTGCACGGCAGGTTGACGCCGCTACTGACAACAGGCTCGCGCCGGCCAGCGGCGCCGGTGGTGGTGGAGCTTCGTATATCTGGATATTCGAGAAGACACCTTCGGCGGTAGGAACGGCAACATCGTGATCGTTGGCGAAAAACAGGTTCATAAAGCTTCCCGTATAGTACTGACCAATCGGAATCACATAGTGTTTCGGTGTTTCCCCGGCATAGTCATTGAAGCTGGTATTACCCCAAGTCTGTGTTCCAAAGAGCTGGAACGTTCGCCCCGCAGTAATACCGTTATCCGTGTCGAATCCGACCCCGTGGATTTCCCCTTCCGCGGAACTCTGGAAGTCAAATTCGAGGACCGTATTGGCGGTTACCATGTAGTTAAACACCACCTTTTTCCAACCATTGCCCACGATCCGTAACGTGGCTCCCGCATCTTCAACCGTTGTTGTGGACACTCCATCCTGGCTTCCGCCGTACGATTCCACAGCATGCGTCGTTCCGTTGACCAGCAAACCGCCCGTAATCGGTTCTTCATGCACCATCACATTGCGGAAGAAGCTTTCTCCGGTCGGAACGGCCACATCGTGATCGTTTGCAAAGAACATCTGAGGCATGTTCCCGACATAGTATTGTCCCACAGGAATCACATAATGCTTCCAGCCGTTAGCGATAGTGTAATTATGGTAATTCTGCAATCCCCAGTTCTGGGTACCGAACAACTGGAAGGTCCGATTGGTTCCAATCGCATCATTTTCATCAAATCCGATTCCATGAATTTCACCCTGAGTCGTGCTCATAAAGTCAAATTCGATAATCGCTTGGGATGTAATATTGTACGCAAACAGGATTTTCTTCCAGGCATTGCCCACGATATGCAGGGTAACGCCTCCGTCTTCAATCGCGACGATGGAGTTGCCGCCATCTTGCGATCCGCCATAGGACAAAATGCTGTAATCGTTGAAATTGATGGTTCCGGCTTTCTGGACGGAGACATCCACCATGGAGGAGGCTATCTGTTCTCCATCCGAAACCTCAACAGTAATCGTGACGACCTGCACAGCGCCGTCAACCGCCAGCGGAGTATACACGGGATTGGCCAATGTCGGATCATCAACGCTGCCCATTCCCGCCGGGACGATCCAGTTGTAGGTCAGGGCCGAAGGTCCAGCATCGGGATCCACGGCATCGACTGCCAATTGGCTGGTCTGGTCGTCATAGATAAAATCAGGCGTCGCCGTAACCGAATTGATCACAGGAGCCAGGTTGGCACCCCCCGGGCTCACTTGCAGGAACGACAGATGTCCGCCTCCGGTCGCCAGGTGATTGGTCAGGCGCAGACGACGATCATACACAGCAAAGGTTCCTTCTGCGGCAGGCTCAAGGATAATGTCCTTGGTTTTTCC